>CALRDO010000037.1 GCA_943354915.1 Patescibacteria group bacterium UBA4664 | reverse complement strand
TTATCGGCCAATGGGTCAATCGCTTTGCCATAGCGGCTGGTGGTCATTAGCCCTCTGGCTAATGCGCCGTCGATGCCGTCGCTTAAAAGTACTAATAGCATTACAAACAGTCCGGCGTAGAGCGATTTTATATCGCGCTGGGTGTACGCCGGATAAACCATAATAACTACCACGACGACAGATATTGGTAGCCGTATGGTGCTAATTATGTTGGCGAGGTTTTGGACCCACCACTTGTGGCGTCTGGGCCAAAGGGCCAATACTACGGGCCGAACACTCCACTCAAAAACTCGACGCGACGAGTCGTTGATAGTGCTAATTGCATTTCTTGGTGAATAGCTAAGCGACATCATTGCCTCCTGGTCGGTTTATTGGCGGATATTGATACTTGAAGGTGCTACCCAGAGACTAGCATAATTATTTTTATTTGTCATTAGCTCTGGTACAAGTGCCTACATAAGCGTTACAATATATTAGATGAAGATAAAACTTCCTAAACTCAAAAAAACCACAGAACAAAAGTATATTGTGTCCTTAGACATTGGTACAGAATTTGTTAAAGCATTAATTGGTGAAGTGGTTAACAAAACATCTGAAAAAACTGGCAAAACAATCCAATACGTTGAAATAATTGGGGCTGGCAAGAAACGACAGCGGCTTTCTGATATGGCTAACGGGGCTGTTACGGATATCGCTGGCGTTGTTGATAACTGCGATGCAGCTCTGCGCAAGGCCGAGCAACAGGCAGGTGTAGTAGCTAAGGATGCAATTTTGGGCATTGCCGGTGAGCTAGTTAAGGGCGGGACATCTAGCGTCAGCTATCGGCGAGTTAAGCCAGAAGTCAGGATTGATATGGCTGAGCTACAAGATATTATTAGTAGAATCCAAAAGCGGGCACTAGATAGCGTTCGCAAACAGCTCCGCTGGGAGACAGGCAGTGATGATATGGAAGTAAAGCTAGTTAATGCCGCCGTCGTCGATGTCAAAATCGATGGCTACCGAGTGACTAACCCCATCGGCTTTCAGGGCAAAGATGTAACGATTCAGGTTTTTAATGCTTTCGCACCGATGGTGCACCTAGGCGCACTCCAAACTATTGCCTCTGATTTAGATCTAAATTGCATCAATATCGCCGCCGAACCTTTTGCAGTTGCTAAAAGCGTTGGCGCCGATGACAGTACCGAATTTTCGGCAATTTTTATAGATATTGGGGGTGGCACTAGCGACATCGCTGTTGTTAATAATGGTGGTGTTCAGGGTACTCAAATGTTTGCCATCGGTGGACGCAGTTTTACTAAAAGAATTGCCTCCACACTTGGAACGAGCTTTGATGAAGCCGAAGAAATTAAGCTCCAATACTCGGCCGGCGATCTAGATACAAAACGCACCGAGGCTGTCCGCAAGGCACTAGTGAGCGATATTGAAGTTTGGCTATCTGGGGTCGAGCTGGGGTTGGCTGAATTCGATCAGCTCGACCATTTGCCTCCTCGCATTTTACTCTGTGGAGGCGGCAGTGCCTTGCCAGAAATCAAAAAAGCACTAAGCAGTGGCGATTGGTATAAAGCATCAGCTTTTGCACGCAAACCGAGCATTGATTTTATTTCCCCAAAAGATGTCAATAGAGTAGTTGATAGTACGGGTGAGCTCAATAGCCCACAAGATATAACCCCCATGGGGCTGGCTAATTTGGGCTTAGATATTATTGGCTCACAAAGTTTGGGTGAAAATATCCTACAAAGGTTAAGCCGAACTTTATCAGTTTAAGTACTACTCGACGACTGCTTTTATTCGGCGCACTCCGGCCGAGCTAGATTCTTCTTTGATAATTTTGAACTTACCAATTAGACCGGTGTGCTTGACATGTGGGCCTCCGCATATTTCTTTAGAATAATAATCGCCGTCGGGATTGCCAACGGTATAGACCTTGACGGTATCTGGGTACTTTTCACCAAAAGCACCCAGGGCGCCAATGCCAAAAGCCTCATCTTTGCTCATTTCTTTATACGCCACCGGCATATCTTTTTGGATAACTTCATTAACCATTGTTTCGACCTTTGCAATTTGCTCTGGTGTCATTTTCTCGCCATGCGAAAAGTCAAAACGTAGGCGCTGGTTGGTGATGTTGCTGCCGCGCTGCACGACATGGTCGCCCAGTACATTGCGCAGCGCCTTGTACATCAAGTGCGTAGCGGTGTGATACTTGGTAGTGGCCTCAGAGTGCTCGGCCAGCCCGCCCTTAAACTGCCCCGCAGTGGCGGTGCGGCTACGGTCTTTTTGCTGGAGCATTAGTTTATCAAAATCTTTCTTCCAGCCAGCCTGTATTTTGACTCCTTCTTTTTCGGCCTCTTCAATGCTTAGCTCGGCTGGGAAACCGTAGGTATCAAAGAGTGTAAAAACTAGCTTGCCGGTTAGTTCGGTGCGTTGGCCCGTGGGCACGGGTGGACGCTTGCTAAAATCTAGCTCGCTAGTGCGCTTGGTAAATTCGTGTAGCCCACGCTCGAGAGTTTTTCTGAACAGGTTCTCTTCGGTCCTTAAAACCTCAATAATAAGCTGCTTGTTAGTTTCTAACTCTGGGTAAGTCTGCTGATACTCATCAATCACAACTTGGGCGACTTCAGTAGTTAGGTTGCTTTCAATACCGAGCTCATAACCGCGGCGGATAGCGCGCCTTAAAAGCCGGCGTATTACATAGCCCTGTGCCGTGTTGCTAGGTACCACGCCATCGACAGCCATAAATACGGCACTGCGCAGGTGGTCGGCAATAACTCGCTTAGCAACTACATGGTCCTGGTACTTTTTGCCGGTCAGGTCTTGAAGCTTTTGAATGATGTTCCAGAGCACATCGATTTTAAACATATCGGCGCTATCGATGCTGGCTGCGGTGATACGCTCTAGGCCACCACCAAAGTCGATGTTTTTTTGATTGAGTTCTTTAAAGCTACCGTCTGCTTGCTTTTGATACTGCATAAAAACTGAATTACCAATTTCCATATATCGTCCGCAGTCGCAATTGGGGTGGCAATGCAAACCAAAGCTTGGGTCGTGCTCAATATAATCGAACTCATAAAAAACCTCGCTGTCTGGTCCGCC
>CALRDO010000036.1 GCA_943354915.1 Patescibacteria group bacterium UBA4664 | reverse complement strand
GTTAAACTACCAAGAGTCATACAACCGGGGCTCTCGCCTGCTCCAAATATACCACCGGCTTCGATGGTAGTGGTGCCAACCCCCCCAGACCCACCTAATTTACCGTTTGATGTAACAATAACAGGGAACAATGGGGCTATGCTGTTAATTAAGACTTTACCTGAATCAACCATTAAGGATATGACAGGATTAGCCAAGATAGGGACGCTATTGATATTAACCACCGAGCTTAGATCGGCTCCATTGATATAAAAGTCCTCGGATAACGATAATGACCCATTAATATTTAGTGTCTTGCCAGAGGCCACAATAAAACCTGTACGGGCTAGCGTAGTAATTGAGCCGTTTAGAGTCGCTGATTGAACAACATTTATAGCATGTTGTTCTGTGTAGCCTGGGCTAAGAAGAATCTCTATTGGGTTAGCTAATATCAAACTAGCTGCATCTAGCCGTAAAGCTGGGTCTGCTATATTGGCACCTAGAAGAAACACTTCATTAGCTGAATTGCCGAAACAATTGTTTGACCGGCAAACAAAATTAAGCCCACCTATATCAAGCTGAGCTGTGAAAGTAGAGGCATCGGTAGCAGAATTTACTGTGGTGGGGGGATCTGGGGGGCTGCTGGCGCCACTTATAAAAAACGATTGGGCACTCCCAGTAATAGTAGGTAAATTCAAGGTTGGTACATCGGTAGAAATTTGCATAGATGTCGTGGTGCCGAGGGTTAGTACTAGAGAATCATTAAAAGTCGTGCTAGTAGCATCGGCTTGCACAATTAGTACTGCTATATCACCAGGAGCATCGTTGATGAATTGTACCTCTACATTAAAGGTTGCCGAGTAATAAATCTCTAAATGATTTACTACCTTTAGCGGATTACCATTAAACACATACCCAGTATCAGTGATGTAGACATAGAGCGAAATGATATTAAGGTCATTATTCATTTCTTTAGAGCCTGCGGTAGACGGAAACGACAAGTTATCGCTGGTTTCGGGGACACCGCCATTATCACAGCCAGACCAGTTGGCACCATCAGACCATAAGTTACTTGTAAGGCCGTTCCAGATACATGTATCTGAAGCTGCCATAGCCGTCGGTATAGGCATTAGTAGTAGTGAGCTAAAAGCGACGAGCGTTGCTAGTAGTGAGCTAATAAACTTTTTCATATTTTTCATGATAATAGATTGTCCTTTTTTCAATTATTTATATAATTCTAGTCTAGCACCTACTGTTATAAATACAATAGCTGTAAGAGTTTTGTTTATCGCTTGAAATTGTGATTAGTTTTAGTCGATACGCGGAAACAGCACCTCTTTGGCTGGTGCTATATTACCATTATCAAAAACTGCTAAGATTTTTTGGGAGGTGGCGGGCAAAAACGGCGCCAGCGCATTAGCTACTTGGGTTAGCTCCCCCGCCATGGCAGACAAAAACTCCAGCGCCTTAGCTGGGCTTGTCTTGGCGAGCTCCCAAGGCTTGTTGGTGTCAATCGCTACATTAAGACTATCCAGCCTAGCAAATATTTGCTCCAGGCATTTGTCGAATCTAAATTCGGCCACTAGGCCAGATATATCGAGCTCGGTCTTAGGCGTTATAATAACGTATTTGCCTTCGTTGTACTTTACGAGCATTGCCGAAACTCGCGACACCAGATTGCCTAAATTGTTAGCAAGATCGGCATTATAAACTTCCTCGAATCGATCCAACGAAAAATCACCGTCGTTATTACTCGGTATGTAGCGCAATAAATAATATCGCAAGGCATCGACGCCATAAGACTCAACATAATCAACAGGGTCAATTACATTGCCGAGAGTTTTACTCATTTTCTGCCCATTACTAGTTATAAATCCATGTGCAAAAACTGATTCAGGTATTTTGAGTCCAGCACTTAAAAGCATTGCAGGCCACAACAAACAATGGAATCTTATAATGTCTTTGCCTACAACATGCACATCGGCAGGCCAATATTTTTCGAATTTTGTTGGCTCTTCCAAGTAACCAATAGCCGATATGTAATTACTTAACGCGTCAAACCAAACATACATTACGTGTTCGGGATCGTTTGGTACTTCTACCCCCCACTCCAGCTGGCTTTTAGGGCGCGATATGCTAATATCCTCTAGGCCGCAGCGCAAGAATTCTAGTATTTCATTGCGCCTTTTTTGCGGTACAATCCTGAGTGTATCTGATTCTATGAGTGATTCTAATTTTTTGGTGTATTTTGATAGCGCAAAAAAATAGCTTTCTAACTCGAGCTCTTGTGGTTTTGTTTTATGGTCCGGACAAACTCCATCTTGCAATTCGCTTTCCTTAATAAAATTTTCGTGTCCGACGCAATATAAACCTTTGTAATTTCCCTTGTAGATATCGTCTTGGCAGGCTTGCCAAAGTTTTTGAGCTGCCTGTTTATGATTAGCGTCTGTCGTGCGAACAAATTTGTCGTTGCTTAAATTCAATAATTTTGTAAGGTCTATAAATTCTTGACTTAATTTATCGACGTATTCTTGCGGAGCGGTGTTGGCTTTCTTCGCAACCTCGAATAGTTTTTGCCCATGTTCATCAGTACCCGTCAAAAAGAATACATCATTACCCTGACTGCGATAATAGCGCGCTAGTGTATCGGCCTGAAATAGTTCCATCGCGTAGCCAACATGTGGCTTGGCATTGGCATAGGCAATCGAAGTAGTAACGTAAAAACTATTTTTTGATTGTTGGGAGCGCGTCGTTGGTGTCATTTGTACTTTCTAGTTTGGGTTCTTTTGGCTTTTTTAATCTTATTACACTCCAGACAATAATAACAGAAACTAAAATAATAATTATAATAAGTGGCAGATAATTATTTGAAGTTTGCGTCGTAGCTAAAACTCCAGCTGGGCTGGTAGCCGTTAAATCTAGCTTAGCGGTCATGGCAAAGCTCAAGCCGAAATCAAACAATATACCAGAAATTTTTTGAGCTGGAGCCTTTGACCCTAAATTCGCAGTTAATTTTTTTGAACCCTCACTGAGTTGTAGCTGCAAATCAAAAGCCGACGAATTACTAGATGTAGTGCCGGAGTATTGAACGATAGACAAAAACGGCAAAATAACCCATTTAGTAGAGCTGAGCTCGGCATCGTTTGATACCTTGGGCTGAACAGCAGTGTATTCGAGCTTAACACTTTCGTACTGGTAATTGGCATCTCTGCCATTGACGGTTATGGCCGATGGAGTCGAGTCGCTCTCGCCCCAAATAGCAAAGGCCAAATGGTCGATATCGCTAATACCGAAGTTATTGAACTTTTCGCCCCAGGTTGGATCTAAATTAACCCAGCCGAGGTTTGGCACATAGGCATCGACCCAAGAATGAAGCGAATCGCTAACGGCGGTC
>CALRDO010000035.1 GCA_943354915.1 Patescibacteria group bacterium UBA4664 | reverse complement strand
ATTAACAGCATAGCCCCATTGTTCCCTGTTATTGTTACATCAAACGGTAAATTAGGTGGGTCTGGGGGGGTTGGCACCACTACCATCGAAGCCGGTGGTATATTTGGAGCAGGCGAGAGCCCCGGTTGTATGACTCTTGGTAGTTTAACTATGACTACCGCCTCGGTCTTTGAAGAAGAGCTTGCTGGCAATGTAGCTTGTACTAGCTACGACCAGACTACTGTCACCAGTACGGCGACGCTAGGAGGCGCTACCCTTACTATTGTACCCAGCTACACCCCTACAATCGGGCAGGTCTTTACGATACTTGCAGCTGGGGCTATTGTTGGAGAGTTCGCTGGTTTACCGAACAACAGCGAAATTACAGCTGGCGGTATTACCTTTAGAATCAATTACAACTCAATAATTGGTGGAGGCAAGAATGTCACCCTCACAGTGCTTAGCATACCTGCAGTAGCACCAAATACTGGTTTGCCTACCACCAACACACTACCAGCCATCTTAGCCATCTTAGCCGGAGCTGCCATTATAGGCATTAGTAGTGCCCAACGATTGCGCCACCGCAAGGCCAACAAAGCTAAGGCTTAAAAAAACATTGGTTCGTAGATTCATTAGCAAAATAAAGCTAGCCTCACCACGACGCACTCTAGTGGTCTTGGTAGGGCTAATATTGGTAAGTGTCGGTATGTTTGTGCTTATAAAAAGGTTCATCCTTACTACCGGCCCGGCCACGATACCTACCGAAACTGCAACTAGCACAAATGATCCAGAAGAGAAAAAGCCCACAGACGATCAGTTTGCTAATTACACTGTGCCAGCCGACCAGCCGCGAAGTATTCGCATCGATTCAATCGGTGTGCACGGCTTATTACAAAGAGTAGGTGTAGATTCTAATAACGCTATTGCTGTGCCGACTAATATTAATTTTGGTGGTTGGTATGTAGGGTCCAAATTGCCGGGTTCTAAAGGCCTCAGTATCATCGACGGCCATGTGCAGGGCAGGTATAACGATGCAATTTTCAAAAATCTACACAACAGCAAGGTCGATACTGTCGTAGAGATTGAGTTTGGCGACAAAAGCATTAAAAAATTCCGTGTGGTAGAAGTAAAAACCCTACCCGAAGCCGAGTCTACTTCTTTTCTATTTTTGCACAACCCAGATATTGCGTCGCAACTCAACCTAATAACCTGCGCTGGCAAGTTCGATGAATCTACAGATAAATACCCCGATAGGGTCATAGTAACTACCAAGCTAGTTAACGAATAATTTAGTCTAATTTGATTGCCATTATAAAAGACCGAAATGAATTAGTGAATTAGAGGACGGACCTCTATAGGTGTTAATCTTGAATAGTTTTGTGATAGACTAATTAAATCCTTTCAAGAAATGTCATAAAACAGTATGTTCCGGAGACCTACTATCATGTATATGCTAGGGGAGCTAGCAAGAAAACTCCCAAGCTCACTCTGTATACTGCTATCGGAGGCCAGTACGACGGCCGCGAAGTTATTGTTGCGACTCCTCAAGACTAAAAGGTATAATACATATACTAATGCTAGTAGATACCCATGCTCACATTCATTTCGACGATTTCGCCGCCGACCTCGTGGAAGTATTTGGTAATGCCCGCACTAGCCAAGTAGGCGCTATTATTACGGTTGGTACCACACCCCAAGACTCACTCAAAGCTCTAGAGTTTGTGCTGAACCCAGAGATTGTAGGCCTAGCCAATGGCATTAAGCTCTACGCTACAGCCGGCATTCACCCCCACGAGGCTAGCCTGGGCAGTGACGGCCTGAAGGAAATCAAGCAGTTAGCTAGCAGTGACAAGTATAGCGGTGCGTTGGTTGCGATAGGCGAATGCGGGCTTGACTACTACCGCAATAACTCGCCCAAGACCCAACAGCTCGAAGCGTTAGAGTTTCAGCTGCAGCTGGCCCAAGAGCTAGATCTTCCGTTGGTGTTTCATGTTCGAGACGCCTGGGAAGATTTTTTTGCGATAATCAAAAACTACCCCAAAGTGCGTGGCGTTATCCATAGCTTTACTGGCACCACCAAAGAAGTCGAGCAGGCTATGGGCTACGAACTCTACTTTGGCCTAAACGGCATTATGAGCTTTACCAAAGACCAAGCCCAGCTCGAGGCCGCCAAGATTATTCCGACCGGCCGGCTACTACTGGAGACAGACTGCCCGTATTTGAGCCCAGCTCCAATACGCGGCAAACGAAATGAGCCAAGCTTTATAAAATACACTGGCGAGTTCTTGGCTGAGTTGCGGGGCGAGCAATACCCAGAGCTCATTAGCTCAACTGGCACTAACGCAAAAGCGCTTTTTAAGCTAAAATAGTATTTATGAATACCGAACCAGGACCACCAATTGAGCCAAACCCAGTAGAGCAAGCTGGGCGCTTCAAGGATTCACTCGCAAAACTAGCTCACGCCCGCAGCAATTTTTTGGAGGAGCGCGCTAAGGGCATGGACATTTCCAAGGAGCGCGCCAACCAAACATTCCAATACTTTGAATCTGATCAGATTGAGATTATTTTATCTAAAATGCTAAACTCCTCTAGCCCCTGGAGCAAGACAAGTGAGAGCAATGCTGATACGGAGTATTTTGATGCAACTGGGGATACCATCATAGATACCGAGCGCGGCGTAGTTGTGCGTGGAGAAAACACGGCGCGTAGTGAGGACCGACAATTAGATTATTCGCCACTGGTTGATATCACCACAATTTATACTATTAGCCCGTTAGGGTTAATAGAGCGTCAAATAGAAACAAGCGTTGAGGAAACTACCGACCATGCCACTCCTCACCCGGTTCATGGCATAATTAACTTACCATCCGGCGAAGTTATTAATAAGCCCGAAGACACTGTCGATGAGCCTGCCGAGCTCGATGGCTATCAGGCCAAGCAGTTCGTAGATTTATTCGAGAAGGTTATTGATGGAATGGTAGAAGTTTACAAAGGACCTTATTGGAATATTGCCGTCAACACCCATAGTAAAGGGCATTTTGTTATAGAGTAGGCGAGTTTTACTAAGGCTACAAGCCTTCGCCGACTGCCGTTTCTGATATAATCATAGCTGTTATGAAAAAGTTTTTCGGGTGGTTAGTAGCAATTATTTTGGTTATCCTGCTAGTGGGTTTTATTTTACTCATCGGCGTGGGTTTTTATTTGAGCCCCCAAGATAATCCTGATAAAGCCAACGCAATCGTGGTTGTTAGCGGTGGGCAAACCACCAGCCGCGCCGAGAAAGGGATTGAGCTCTATAAGCAAGGCTATGCACCGAATATAATATTTTCTGGTGCCGCACTAGATGACGGCCCCAGCAATGCTTTTGCGATGCGCGACCAAGCCCTGGCCAGCGGAGTACCAGCCAGCAATATTTATATCGACGAAAAAAGCCAAAATACTTACGAAAACGCCGTTAACACTAAGGCAATACTGCAATCGCTCGCTGCCAGTAAAATAATCTTAGTCACTAGCCCGTATCACCAGCGTCGAGCAAACCAAACATTTAAGTCTGCACTCGGTAAGGGCTACCAAGTACTGGGAGTCTCGGCCTTTGACGATCGCTGGAGCAAATCGCAGTGGTGGCGTCGCGGGTTCCCGCTATTTATTTCGGCCAGCGAAACATGGAAGCTCATCTACATCGGCATAACTGGCAACTACAAATAGCTTTTAATTAGTATTTCGTTAGCCGCCGCAGCTGAAGTATCACTAGACGCATAGCTGTATTATGTATTGTTCTTATGCTACAATTTAGGCAATTAAATAAATAATAATTAAGTAATAATTAAAAGGAGCAAATCATGCCCAAAGACGAAGATGTCAAAGCAGCCATGAACCACAGCGAAGCCGAGCACAGTATTAAATTGCCCAAGAAGGACAAATCAAAAAAAGTTTGGATCATTATTAGTATTGTATTGGCCCTGGCTCTAGTCGGTGCCGGTGTCTATGGTTACCTTAAAATGAGAGATTACAACAAGCAAATAAATGACCTCAAAGCGCAGGTTACGACACTTCAGGATGGTAAAAAAGCACTTGAAGATGCAGCTAGTGCCGCCGCTGCCGCCGCCGCCAAGGCTGCTGTCAAAGCATCTACCACCAATTATCTTGAGGTTAAGGAGCTCGGCTACAAATTGCCGCTAAGCGACGATATTAAAGATTTGCAGTATTTTGTAGATGGCACCACTACTTCTTTTTCGACCGGCTCCTTGCAAAGCAAAGCCTATGCCGCCGACCAATCTGAGCCTGGTATGTAT
>CALRDO010000034.1 GCA_943354915.1 Patescibacteria group bacterium UBA4664 | reverse complement strand
TTTTGCATCGGAGTTGATGGCTTGGCCTTGCTGGCGAGACCTTTTTGCATGCTATTCATGGCACTATGCTGAATGTTGGCCTCGACGTTTTCTAGCAAACCGTTGACTTGGGTGCTTCTGGCACTGGTAGCATCTAGCACATCGTCTTGCTGAGTAAGTATTGGGCTAGCGCTCATCAGGGTGGCGCTACCAGCAAGCGCTGCCGGGTCGACAATTCGCTGGCCATACGCCGCAGCTTGATTGGTACTATCGACCAGCTGAATGGTAGGGTCTTTTTGTACTCCGTGGGTGTCCATTATTAGGGCCAGTTGCTTAAGGCTACCCATATTTATATTTTTGAGCGGAATTACTTCAGGGGCAATATCGACTTTTTTTACCAGCTCGACTTGGGTTAGATCTTTGTCCCAGACCCTAATTCGCGGAACTATAAAATACTGCAATACCGCCACAAAGTAGCTTTCGAAGCTCTGCTCTTGGCGCCGACCAAAACCAAGCAACAAAAAAAACCCCGTAATCGGTATTATTAGCAGTAGCATTAGCACAATTATTTTGCTAAAAAGCAACCACATTAGCCCGGCCCAGAGCAAGCCGATAATTACATATATAAATTGCCGTAGGCTCAGGGGGCCCAATATTTTGTCTTCGGACTCGATGTCTTGAGGTACTTTATACTGGCCCATTACTAGAATCCACTCCCCAGTATACCATTAAGTGCAGCCTTGGCAGCTGGAGTGAGATTTTGCTGAAGTTTAGGGTCATTTGCCATTTTAGTTACCTGGCTACGTATGTTTGCTTCAGTACCAGGCGAAATTGTAGGCGTACTGTAGTAATCGCTCATGAGTTGTACCGAAGTTGGATCGAGCGCAACTATTTGATCGGCAGTAATCTTGCCCCAGGGGCCCTCACCCGAACCACCCTTTAGGATATCTGGAGCCTTAGCGATTACTTCGCCAGTCGAAGTACCAATGCCGGCCGCAATGGTAGATTGACTAACACCTGCTGCTTGGAGGCCTCGAATACCAGTGGTATAGCCGTTGGTTTTAGTTTCTCCCCAATCCCCTCTGCCTACCATTTCTGAAACAGCTGCAGTTTGCATTTCAATGTTACTACCATTCGCTCCCAAAACGCCAGATGACCCCCCCCTGGCAACCTTTTCGAGCTCCCAGCCGTATAGGTCATGAGTATTTCCTATCGATTCACCGGTGGCAGCAGTGTAGTCTGTTCTTGATTGTTCTACTTGCTCAACATAACGCCGGCCATATCTTTGTATATTGGCTGTTGACCTCGGTGCTGCAAAATCGTACGCCTCTAGATTAGTTCTTGCAGCCTTCAAGGCCTCTTGGTTCCTACCACTAATAGCGGCACCAGCGGCAGCCCCTTGCCTGTTGACATTCTGTCTGTAGCGTTGATTGGCTCTTCTGCCAGCTCGTCCCACCGTGGTGCCCGCAACCCCAAAAGCACCTAACTTTGCAAATGACCGTCTGCTTCTTTGACCGAAGCCCCTACCTTCTGCTACCGAGTTTGCAAAGTTCTGCTCCTTCCTGCGATCTTTGAAATCTTTAACACCCTGGGAGTTTTTAAGGCTAGATGCCTTGCCTGCTGCGAATCCGCCAATAGCTCCTGCGCCTGCCGACATCAACCCTCCAGCCCACTTAAAGGTAAAAGGAACGGCAAACAGAGGCGCGATAATAAGCATAAAGCCAATTATTGGGGCCACGGTGCCGCCATTTGAGAATGCGATAAATGATCCGATTTGGGCTATTACAAAAAGAGCAGCAATCAGCGGGAACATCATCAGTATCTTGGTCAAATTTTTAAACCAAGATTTAAACAAACTCTCGGTATTTGGCAGGACCCAAGCAAGGATTGCCAGTGGTGAGCCTATGACTAGCATCAATATCATTAGCTCTCTTAGGCCAAGCGTAAAAAGTGTTCCAACAGCAGCTATCAGTGCGCAGGCAATAACCACAAACCCAGCTCCTGAAGCTAATGAAGCCAGCATTAGCGGTATGGCTAGCACTATACCTGTGGCACCAAGAGTAGTAGCGCCCACACCAATTCCGGGTGCCCTAGCGCCGTTCATCGTTTGAGCACCTAGCTCAATAATGCTGACCGCTATAATATTTGTGAAATCTATCAACAGTGAGCATAAGGCAAACGAAAACTGAATTAGTATCGCCGCCACGATCAGTCTAGGCAAGGTCCTTTTGACGGTGTACGAATCGACTCCAATCGAAACTGCGTTACCAATAATCATCAGCAGAAATACTAAGACCAAGAGTGAGTTTGCCAAGTTCCGTATGGAGCCCCATAGGTTAAATATTATATCGTCACTATTTGTTATGATAGGGTCATTATAGAGCAGGCCCAGAATAAACTTTTCGATTCCATCAATCGCTTCTTTTATCAGATTGACCAGAGGGCATACCAGCCAACTCAGGCCAGAGGCGGCACAACTATTATCGAACTGATCATTAACCCTTTCTGAGATATCTTCATAGCAAGCATTGATGTATGTGACAGTTCCAAATACATATTCTCGAGGGGGCTTATTGTCATCACAAGGGCTGCTACTTTTTGCGTCGATGGGATCGGCAGCAGCAGCTATGTTGGTAGGCCTGATAGCAACAGAGTTACTACTAAGCACTATTTGAAAAGGTAGCATTACGGTAGCCACCACAATAACTATTAAGATTAGTTTAATAATTTTTTTATTCATAAGCATTATATTAAGTTATCTATAATAGTATCATTTTTGCCACTGCTATTGCTAGCTATATAAAAAAGTATTAGTATTTTGAGCCTAATAACATTACAATTAGAAGATAAATGAAAAAAATTATATTTACACTAAGTATTGTTGCGGTCGGTCTGGCGCTAGTGGTGTTGATTTTGCCTACTCACAGCAAAGCTGTTGATGTACCAGAGAAGGATAATTATTGCTCGAGTACTGGAGATTTTGCAAACAGTGAGTTCTGCAAGAAAAACACCAGCACAGACACTAGGCTCAATCTCTTGATAACCTATATTGTCAATATCGTTTTTGCCGTAGTTGGCTCGATAGTAGCAATTGTTATAATAGTCGCTGGGATACAGCTAGCTACCTCTTCTGGCGACGCAGCCGCTATTAAAAACGCCAAATCTAGGCTGGTAGCTGCAATCACGAGCCTCGTTTTGCTTCTGTCGATGACTGCCATATTTAATTTGATTGGATTTACCACGCCGTGATAGATCTTGTTTTAATAAAAAAAGCCTACGCAGTTTCATTGATTGGTAATCTAGACACCAATAAAATATTTTCGTCAGATGGCTTGATTGGCATAATCCCCAATATTTTTCAGCTAGTGTCTTATGTCGCTGGGATAGCTTCGGTGATATTTGTGATAGTCGGAGGCATCATGCTATCAACCGCCGCTGGCAACGAAAGCCAAATAGTCAAAGGAAGAAGCACCATCTTGTGGGCTATTGTTGGCCTACTACTATCGATTGCATCTATCGGCATAACAACCTTTATTGTTCAAAGCCTGGGAGGAAGTGTCAATTGATGCAGAGCAAGCCCACAAAACTACAAGCGCATGTTTTAATTTCTAAAAAACACAGTACAATAGGCAGTACCATGAAGTATAGACCACTCAAAATATTCTTAGCAGCGGGATTGGCTTTTATACCTAGGGCTGCTTTAGGAGCAGATCCTATACCAATAACATTGCCATCGTCAGGCTTGACGGTCGATCAATTAGTGGTCGGAATAATCAATATTTTGATATATGTATCCGGAGCTGCGAGTGTAATAACAATAATAGTCGGTGGTATAATGATGACGGTATCAGCAGGTAATGATGCCACAATAGCTAAGGCCAGAAACGCCATACTATATGCTGTGATAGGGTTGGTTGTCTCGATTTTGGCTTTTTCAATTCTTAATTTTGTACTGGCTCAATTCTAGATTTTCTTGCATAAGCATTATTAAAAATGTATAATTAAAGGTAAATATTAAAGGAGACAACAATGATTTCAATTAGTACAGTCAAAAAATCAATTTACGGGGCTACCACAGCCTTCACAGCCATGGTGCCAGTCGGCGCCAAAGCAGCAGAATGTTCTGGAACGCCTCAAGAGATTGCACAATGCTCGGTAGATCTTGTAGGTGGTACCAACGCTCCCGTGCTCTCTGAGCAGATAGCGCTAATTATCAACCTGCTAATTGGCCTAATCGCAACCGCTGCCGTTATTATGCTAATCATTGGCGGATTTAGATATGTCTTTAGTCAGGGCGAAGAAAAAGCCACCAAGAGTGCTAAAGACACCATCCTCTACGCGATTATTGGTATTGTGGTTTCGATTTTGGCTTTTTCGATTGCCAACTTCGTAGTCGGTGCCTTCGAGTAGAACCAAGATCACTCACCCAGCGCCCCAAAAACCGCACTTTCTATAGGTGCGGTTTTGGCTGTTGTACTATAAAATAGAAGCTATGCACGAATACAAAGATAACTTTTTGACTCTGCTGGCAACTGTAGCAATCGTTGTGTTGATGGGGGCGCTCGGTTTTGTGCTCGGTAGCTTTGTGCTCTCCCCCAAGCCCGCTTCGGAGTCGAAGCTCAGCTATAAGCCCAAGGCCAGCTACCCCAATGGCCCAATTAAGCTAACCTACTGGCGTACCGTCGATGGCAGTGAAGTTTTTAAGCCCATTTTAGAGCGCTGGAATGCCATACACCCCAGCGTAACGATTGAGATT
>CALRDO010000033.1 GCA_943354915.1 Patescibacteria group bacterium UBA4664 | reverse complement strand
TTACCAAGTGGCGAAATTCCGATACTGCAATACATACCAGGCTCAGATTGGTCGGCGGCATAGGCTTTGCTTTGCAAGGAGCCGGTCGAAAAAGAAGTAGTGGTGCCATCTACAAAATACTGCAAATCTTTAATATCCTCACTTAGCGGCAATTTGTAGCCGAGCTCCTTGACCTCAAGATAATTGGTGGTAGATGCTTTGACAGCAGCTTTGGCGGCGGCGGCGGCGGCGGCACTAGCTGCATCTTCGAGAGCTTTTTTGCCATCCTGAAGTGTCGTAACCTGCGCTTTGAGGTCATTTATTTGCTTGTTGTAATCTCTCATTTTAAGATAGCCATAGACACCGGCACCGACTAGGACCAGGACCAATACAATACTAATAATTATCCAAACTTTTTTTGATTTGTCTTTCTTGGGCAATTTAATACTGTGCTCGGCTTCGCTGTGGTGCATGGCTGCTTTGACATCTTCGTCTTTGGGCATGATTTGCTCCTTTTAACTATTATTTAATTATTACTTAATTATTATTTATTTAATTGCCTAAATTGTAGCATAAGAACAATAGATTATACAGCCATGCCCCTAATGATACTTCAGCTGTGGTGGCTAACGTAATACCAATTAAAAGCTATTTGTAGTTGCCAGTTATGCCAATATAGATGAGCTTCCATGTTTCGCTAACCGAAATAAATAGCGGGAACCCGCGACGCCACCATTGCGATTTGCTCCAGCGATCGTCGAAAGCCGATACGCCCATTAGCTGGTAGTCTTTACCCAGCACAGACTCGAAGGTTTGGTTTGCTCGACGCTGGTGATACGGGCTGGTGACTAAGATTATTTTATTAGCAGCGAGAGATTGCAGTATAACCTTAGAGTTGACGGCGTTTTCGTAAGTATTTTGGCTTTTCTCGTCGATATAAATATTGCTGGCTGGTACTCCGCTGGCCAGGGCTTGGTCGCGCATCGCAAAAGCATTACTGGGACCGTCGTCGAGAGAGGCACCAGAAAATATTATATTTGGTGCATAGCCCTGCTTATAAAGGTCAATCCCCTTCTCGGCGCGGCTGGTGGTTTGGCCGCCACTAACAACCACAATGGCATCAGCTTTATCGACATTATCTTGCGGACTCAAATAAAAACCGACCCCTACCAGTAGTACAAAACCGACCACTAGGGTAGTTAAAATAATTGCCAATGTCCATCCTAAAAACTTTTTCATCGGTTGCTAATAATTATAGCAGAAAGCTCAATCGCCAGCCCTTGGAGGTTCCGATGGAAGGCCGACTATTCTATTACAAAGTGGCCATCGCGGTCGGTATCGATCGAGATATTCCAGTAAGGCCCGTTGTAGACCACAATCATTCCGTCTATAACTTTCCCAAACATGTCCACGAACTGCTTAGCCTGATAGCTATCGAGCTCAACTGGCTCGTCGGTAGTATATTCGGGTTGGCTGATGGGCTCTCCCGTTGGCAGGTTCACAACCCCGTGGACAGGGTGTGGCGTGGCGTGATCAATTATCTCCTCGACGGTCGTCTCTACATCGCGCTCAATACGCCCCATCGAATTGATTCTATACGTGGTGGTAGATTCTATAAGTGGCGAATGGTCGAGCAGTGGATCCTCACTACGCGCCGTGTTCTCGAAGCGCAGAACAATATCATTATCGGTATCAATAAAAGTATCGCCCGACGAATCAAAATAATCATGGCTTGTTTCGTCATCGCCCGTTTTGGTCCAGGGGCTAGTGAGGTCGAGGGTTTTAGATAATATTGCCTCTATTTGCTCCGTTTCGAAATTTCGAAATGCTTCATCAGAAAGTTCTTTTGGGATATTCATATCCTTAGCGCGTTCTTCCAAAAAATGGCTGCGGGCGTTGGATAGCTTTAATAGTTGGTCAGCAAAACGGTCTGCTTGTTCAACCTGTCTGGCTATTTCAATCTGTCTGGCAATTTCAGCTTGTTTGGCTATTTCATCTTGTTCTGACTGGTTTGGGTTTGGCTCGCTTGGGGTTGGTTGGGTATTCATAAATACTATTTTAGCTCAAAAAGTAATTTTGCGTTAGTGGCAGTTGAGTTAATGAGCTCAGAGTATTGCTCGCCCCGCAACTCAGCCAAAAACTCGCCAGTGTATTTTATAAAGCTTGGCTCATTACGCTGGCCGCGCATTGGGGCTGGGCTCAAATACGGGCAGTCTGTCTCGAGTAGGAGCCGATCGGCAGGAATAATCTTGGCGGCCTCGAGCTGGGCTTGGTCTTTGGTAAAGCTCATAATGCCGTTTAGGCCAAAGTAGAGCTCGTAGCCCAAGGCCTGCTCAACTTCTTTGGTGGTGCCAGTAAAGCTATGAATAACGCCACGCACTTTTGGGTAGTTTTTGAGTATCGCAAAAAAATCTTCCCAGGCGTCCCGAACATGAAACACCAGCGGCAGCTCTAGCTCTTGGGCCAGTTGCAGCTGAAACTCTAGTGCCTCGTGCTGCTGTGCCTGGGGCGAGTTATTGCGATAATAATCGAGCCCGCACTCGCCTATCGCGACCAGCAAACCCTGGTATTTGCCATTACGAGCCAGCTTGCCAATCACTTTTAAGCCGTCGCTACCCAGGCTGGCCTCGTGGGGGTGAATACCGGCCGTGGCGTAGAGCTCGATGCCGCTAGCCAGAGCTATAATATCAGGGTTCATTACAAAATCTAGGGCCTTAAGTGAGTCTTGAGGCGTAGTACCAACCGTTATAATACTGGTCACTTGGCTAGTGCGGGCATTACTAAATACATCGGCGAGGTCGCCTTTAAAATCGTCAAAATGAATGTGAGCGTGGGTATCAATTAGCATTAGTATATATTATACCTTTTAGCCCTGTGGAGTCGCAACAATAACTTCGCGGCCGTCGCGATCGCCTCCGGTAGTGCAACTATACAAAGTAAGTTTGGGGGTTTTGCTAGCCAGCTCAATGCTAGTCTCGCTGGGCTTAACAGTGCGCTTTTCACTCACCTTATAGCTATACCTTTTGCCTTGCCAGTCTATAAATATATCATCGCCAATCTCAAGCTTGTCGATATTGTATAGCACAGACTGTTTTGAGACCTGCTGAGGTAGCAAAGCAAAAACATAGCGGTGGGCAGCAAGTATGAAATTGCCACCTTTTTCGGGGTTGCCGCGGTCAGGAAAGCGGTGCCAGGTGCCCTTATCAAGAACGCCAGCATCACCATCGAGTATCGGTGAGCTAACGGCAATTTTTGGAATTATCAGAGTATTTACATCTGGTTTTTTACTAACAGCGGCAGTAAACACCTCTTGCTGGTTAGTTGTGAGAGTTTTTTTAGATGGCGAGAGCTGAGCAAATATAACAAACACACAGCCTAGCGCCACCAGTATTAGGGCAATCCGCAAAGCTCTACGCCAGCCGCTGGGCTTGGGCGTAGAATTGGTGCGTTGGTGTTTTGAGAGCTTTGGGAGTTTTTGTAGCTTTGGTAGCTGGGGCTTAAACTTTGACATTGTGCTTGCGTCGGCGAGTACCGTACTCTAGGCCGAGCCCTGCAAGAGCCATGGCTAGGACCGCAAAGGCTAGTAGGGCTGTTTGGTTAGAGTTTTGGCCGGTTGGGGCAAGGTCTGAAGTTAATGTGCCAGATATGAAGGTTAGGGTTACGGTAGTGGCGGTGTAGTTGATTCTAAATGTTAGGCCGCTGACAGTTATTAGGGAGTTATCTGGTAAGCCATTGTAGATACCTACCACACTCTCTGAAGTAAGTATGGTAAATACTTGGCCGACATTTGGAGTGTAGCTAGGTACGATATTTAGAGTAGCGTTACCAAGCGTTGCGATGCCTTGCACAGTAGCTACATCGTAGCCGCTACAAGGCGTGGCGCTAGCGATTTCTTGGGTGTAGGTCGATGAAGCGGTGAGGGTTAATAGTCCTGCAAAGCTCATACAGCCGGGGCTGTTACCAATGCTCAAGGTTCCGCCAGCGGCGACTGTGGTGTTGAAGACAGAACCCGTACCTTTTAGGGTTGCGCCAGAATTTATTTCTACTGATGAGGGGTAGTAGGTGCCGTTTATGACTAGCACGCCGGCATTAGATGTTATGTTGCGGGCGCTAGGATCGGATGTACCACTAAGAGTTAGAGGTGCATTGGGGCCAGACGACTGAACCAAGCTGCCTGTACCAATAAGTATGCCTGAGAAAACACTTGGGGTGGTGGTACTAGCAATTGTTAGTGTCATTCCAGTGTCTATGCCCAATACGCTGTCTGTAGGGCCATTAAGAGCTTTAATCTGATTATCATTAATTACATACAGAACGGGAGTGAAGCCACCGCTGCTATTCATGGTCACTTGACTGTCGGTACTTATTTGGTTAGTCGTGGCCAGCACTACTGTAGCTTCAGTACTACTGGCAGTTACGACTAGGTCGTGCGGTATGGCTATAACATTTGCGTTGTTAGCTGCGATTAGGTACCCATTGATGACTGTGGTTGTACCGCTGTAAGTGTTGGCGGTAGTAGTACTCGTAAATTGAAATAGCGAAGTAATGTCAACGCCATCAAGAGTCAGGTCACCAGTGCCAGATACGCCCCCAATCATATTAATAGCACTGAAAATATCAGCGCCGAATGTGCTATTGCCGGCCAAGGCGATTTCGCCAGGCAGGGTGTATTCGTTGCTATCGGCGGCGTATATTGCCGATTCAGTGCCATCAGGGCCAGCACCACTAACTGTTAGCGTCTCGGGAGCAAAGGTAGTGTTTGCCCCAGCCTCTAGTTGCAGTTGACCGCCAGTCTCGACCACTGTACCGCTAGACACGTCACCCAGCGAAGTTGGCTTGGATATTTTTAGTATGCCACCGTTGGCTTGCGCTGTAGTGACGCCCGTGTAGTCGTTTGCGACGGTTGGGTTTAGGTACAGCTCGCTGTGGTCGACTGTCATGCCGCCAGAGCCCGTAGCAGCACCATTTA
>CALRDO010000032.1 GCA_943354915.1 Patescibacteria group bacterium UBA4664 | reverse complement strand
GCCTGGGGCGCTTATTGGAGTGAGCCACAGTCGGTTATTTTTGCTCCACTTTTGATACCAAAAGTGGTATTTAATGAAATAATTAGTGAGACTAGTTAATAATAATTAAAATAAGCTTACTTCGCTTTAGTATCTGTCCTCTGTTGTCTGTCCTGCCTATTTCTTCAGCAAATCTTCAATCAGCTCGCTGTCGGCCTGCCCCGAATCCAAATGAAAGCTCAAACTCGGCGAAAACTTCGATTTGATCTTGCCTGCTAAGGCCTTCGATATTTCGCCGCGGTTTTTTTGGATAAGCTCAAAGACAGTCTCGACATCTTTGCCCCAGACCGAAATATATATATGGGCAATTTTTAAGTCTGGGCTAATTTTGACACCATTAACGCTGAGTGAACTGCCGGGCAGTTGGTAATCAAGCAGTATCGGAGCAAGCTGTTTTTTAACCATCGAGCTAAACTTTTCGAGTCGCAAGTTCATAGCAGTTTATAGCTTTCGAGCTTGCTGACTGGTGGTATAAAATACCAGCTCGTCGCCGAGCTCAATCGCCTTGTTGGTCGCAACTTCCAGCCCGCACTCTTCGTTTTGCAATGCTTCTTTGGATTCTTGCTTGTCTTTTTGGAGGCTGACTAACTTTCCGCTACCAACCGCCTTGCCAGCTCTGGTAATCTTAATTTCTAGCTCTGGAGTTATTTTGCCACTCAAGACCTTACCGCCACAAATGACTTTGTCTTTGGTGCTCTTAAAGACTCCGAGTATTTTGAGCCTAGCTAGCTCTGTTTCGATAATTTCTGGCTCGAGCATTGAAGATAGCCACTCGCGAGTATCGTCGAGTAGCTCATAAATGACCTTATAGAGCTGGAACTCCACGCCCGAGCGCTTGGCCTGCTGGTTAACCGCAGCATTAATGCTAACATTAAAGCCCAAAATAATGGCCTTACCAGCAGTTGCGGCCTGCACATCACCTTCCGAAATATCACCGATGCCAGATGACACGACCTTAGTGCGCACTTCATCATTGCCAACTTGCTCCAGTGCCGAGAGTAATGATTCAAGAGAGCCCTGCACATCGGTCTTAACCACTATCGGTAGCTCCTTAACTGCCCCTTGGGTTACAGCGTTAGCAATATCCTCGGCCGTAACACTCTTAATAGATGTCACCGACTTATAAGTCTTTTTGCGAGTTTGGCGATCAACCCAGTCTTTAGCTTCTTTCTCGGTACTAACCTGCTCAAACCAATTGCCGAATTCTGGTAATGATTTCAGGCCAGAAACTACGGTCGGCATGGCTGGCTCGGCTTGTTTTATTTTGTTGCCCTTAAAATCTTCCATGGTTCGGATTTTGCCATAGCTTACCCCCGCAATTATCCAATCGCCAGGCTTAATAATCCCTTCTTGAACAAGCAGAGTAACAATCGGCCCCTTGCCGGTATCGAGGTGTGATTCGATTACTACACCCCTCCCAAAGCCATCTACTCGAGCCACAGACTCGGCAATATCGGCAACCAGTAGTACAACTTCTAGAAGCTTGGCGATGCCGTCGCCTGTCTTGGCCGAGACCTCGACACAGGGCACATCACCGCCCCAGTCATCTGGAGCAACGCCTGCATCAGACAACTCTTGCTTGACTCTATTAACATCAGCGCCTTCTTTATCCATTTTGTTAATCGCTACCACCAAAGCCACACCAGCTTGCTTGGCATGGTCAATTGCCTCGCGGGTTTGGGGCTTAACTCCGTCGTCGGCGGCTACTACAATAATTGCTATGTCGGCAATTTTAGCGCCGTGTTCGCGCAGAGCCGAAAACGCTTCGTGCCCCGGTGTATCTAAAAAGGTAATTACTCGGTCGTTCTTTGTCACTTGATAGGCTCCAATGTGTTGGGTAATACCACCGGCTTCACCGGCTGCTACCTCGGCACTTCGAATTGCATCGAGCAAGCTGGTTTTGCCATGGTCGACATGCCCCATTACCGCTACGACAGGTGGCCGAGGCACTTGCTTGCTAGTGCTAGCCTCATTAGGGCGCGATGCCGTACTATCATCGACTGGCTTTGGTACGATTTCAAAACCTAGCTCTGCACCGATAATTTGAGCTGTATCAAAATCAATCTGTTCATTAATGGTTGCCATCACACCGTTCTTCATAAGCTCGCCAACCACAGCGGCTGGACCCTTACCTAATAGTTCAGCGAATCCGCCGACGCTAACGACTTCTTCAACTTCAATTTTTTTTAATTCTTCACTCACTAGCGTCTCCTTTGCATCAACTGTGTTAAATGACCCTTGATACTATTATAGCAATCCATAGAGCAAAGATAAGTCCCTCGCCCAGCAATATTCTGCTTTTCATCTAGCTTTGGCTGGTCGGCGCTAATAATCCAGCGCTGAAGCTTACTTTTTGGTAACTTTTTACGGCAAGCCTTGCAACTGCGCACGGGGGTATGGGCAGTACTGGGCGTCATTTCAACTATTGCTTACCAGATTTATTATCTACTTCGGATGGCTTTTTTGCCGCCTTAACTGGCTTGCTACTTTTTGCAACTGGTGCTTCTTTAATTTTTTTAGTTTTCTCAGGCACTAGCTCTGCAGGCTCAACGGTTGGCTTGTCTGATTTTAAGCTTAGTGAGAGTTTATGCTGATCGGCATCGATTGAGATAACACGAAACTTTTTAGTTTCTCCCACTTTTACTAGGAGATTAGGGTCAATAACGTGGTCATCAGCTAGTTCAGAGATATGCACTAACGCTTCAATCACTGGAGTAACCTGTACAAAAGCTCCGAATGGCGTAATCCGTGTGACCTTACCATCGACTGTATCTCCCATTTTATAAGCAGCTATTTCTTTTTGCCAAGGATCATCGCTTAGTTGCTTTATTGATAACGAAAGCTTATCTTGGTCAATCGCGATAATTACTGCCTCTACCTCTTGCCCGACCTTAACATACTTAGCTGGGCTATCGACCCTATCCCAAGCAATTTCAGAAATATGCACTAAACCTTCAATGCCATCAATATTCACAAACACCCCAAAATCAACCACACCAGTAACAATGCCTTTAATACTATCGCCAACTTTAAAGGCAGCGATCTTGCCCTCCGTGAATTCACGTTGGGCTTCTTTCTCGGAAACGATTAACTTCCCTTCGCGACGATCAAAATCTAAAATTCTAATCATTAGCGTGCGGCCTACTAAGGTATTAAGGCGATGTAATATTTCGTCTTTATCAGCACCGGTAACGCGCGGGTAGTTCTCGGACGAAAGCTGACTGACAGGCAAGAAACCTCTGACTCCGTCAATTTCTATTAGTAGCCCACCCTTGTTGGCGTCAAAAGGTATGATGCCAAAAACTTCCTTGTTCTTAAAGCGAGATTCTAGCTCATCCCAGCCCTTTTCCCTAGCGACTTTCTTGAGACTTAATAGCACATAGCCATTCTCGTCTTCTGCGTCAATAACTGAAGCCGATATAACATCGCCTATCTGCAAGTCTTTGGCCGAATGTTCGACATCGCGACCACCTACGACGCCTGTTCCATATGGTCCTAGATCGAGCCAGAGCTCACGGCGGTCCTTAGCAATAATTGTACCCTCAACAATATCCTCGACATTAATAGCTTCGATGGCCTGACCTACTAAAAGATCATCCATAGAAATATTGGATTTTGACATATTAAATTGTTCTCCTTCAATTTGTAGCGTTATAACGAAAAGATGTAGAGCACTGCTCCACTACTCGTTTAGATAAACTATAGCTTATATTTAGCTTAAAGTAAAGCTTATTATAATATCTTAGCTCGGCGCTTGCTGACCAAATAAAATCCGCTGAGGGTTCCGAGAATAATTACTGGGATAAAGTTATCGGCAGGACCAGTGCGCGGGGTAGTGGCGCTGGGAGTTTGGCTTGCAACTGGCTGAGCAGCGTGGTTCTGGGCCGCGCTAGCATCACTTTTATTGCTAGGATCTTTGGGGGGATTTTGTTCGGTGCTTTCCTTAACACTCGGCAATGAACTTTTGGTATTATCCGGCTGCGAAGAGTTCTGACGCTGTTGACTCCCAAAACTAACCGCAACAACTACAATTGCAACTACAAGCAACGACGCTATTGCCAATTTAACAAAATTTGATTTATCCATATTTTTACCCCCTATTTTTTATTATCCAATTACTATTTATTGAGATTATTTTACACCTTCTAGCCCTAAATATGCAAATTAATTATTTACATTCTAAAAGCTTATATAGTAAAGTAGTTAGTAATAAAGGGGAGGGTGCATTGGAAATTATGGCTGTCTATCCACAGCAACGTTTCTTGCCGGCAGGCTACTTTGCCTACGACGCCAGCGAAGATATAGTTAACTATGATCCACTTAAAATCCGCAACAACGCTGGTAAATTAGCCTTGCTGCACGAGATAAGCCATGCCCTCTTGGGGCACTTTCATTACCGATTTGATTTTGAGCTTTATGCCATGGAAATGGACGCCTGGAATATGACTCGAACACTGGCGATTAAGCACGCCGTGGGTGTTCAGGACAGCTATATCAATGAGTGCATGGATAGCTACGATGTTTGGCTGACCAAACGCGGCACTTGCCCCAGATGCAACCATTTTAACCTGCAAGCAAACCCCAACCAATTTAAGTGTTATCGTTGCCTGACTCAATGGAAAGTTAGCGAAGATATTCAAAGCTCAATTAGAAGAATGGTTATTAAGTAGCGCTGTGGTGGTGGTGGTGGTGGTGGTGGTGGCGAGCCGATTAGATTATTGGGCAAATTATCGTACAAAATAAAAAAGCCCCGATTGCTCGGGGACTTTTTTATATCTTTTAATATAAGTAGCTAGTACTTACTTGGCAGATTTGCCACGACGGCTTGCACGGCCACCCTTAGCACCAGCAAGTCTTGCTAGCTCTGGGTTGGCGGCGAATCCACCACCACGGCTTTTTTTACCACCGACAGCGCCGATACGAGTGTAAAACTCTTTACCGTAACGCTTCTTGTTGGTTGATGCGGCTTTGATTCCGCCTTCTCTTGTACCTGGCATATGAAAAAACTCCTTTTTTCAAGGAGTTCAACAAGCTCTATCGACTGATCCACCCTCCAAGTAGCTGTTAAACTCTTGGGTTAATTATTAATGTAGTTATGATTATACTGGCTTATGGTTATTTTGTCAATAGTTATATGGTGTGATTATTTTAGGCTGGTTTTGGACTAAAATGCCACAAATT
>CALRDO010000031.1 GCA_943354915.1 Patescibacteria group bacterium UBA4664 | reverse complement strand
CTCTTTGAGCTTAGCTACGATATCGGCTTGTTCTTGTTGCTTCTTGGCTATTTGGGCGTCTAAGTCACTTCTGTCGCCTTCGAGATTGGTGATGTCCTTTAGGTACCTATCCCTAAATTCTTCAAGACGATTCTGGATCTTTCGTTTACTGTCTTCCCAGTCGTTCAAAATACTATCGAGCTTGTCACCCGCAAGGTCATCAGTCTTCTCTATATCTGGCTCGTCATCTGGGAACAGGCGGTGGATAGATGCGTCCGTACTAGAGGGCTTCTTTGCCTTGTCCTCTACAATGGGTGCCGGCTCTCTGCCGTCAGGCATTTGGTCCTCTGCCTTCGGTTGAGCCAAATCAATCTTATCAGCCTTATCGGCTTGTCCGTTGCCACTTGGGACTATCATGTCGGTGCTATCGGCTGGAGTCACACTATCTTCTTTTTCAGAATCCATACTTTTTGGGGTATCATCCACTGCAGGTTCATCCACTGGCTGGTAAACATTGCCGGCAATAGTCGGCTCATTGGTAGTTTCTAAAGATTTAGACTCCGAAGCATCCTCAATAATCTCGCTAGGATCAGGCTTAAGCTCGGGATTAGCAGCAGCTGGTTCGCCGCCCATGGCATTAAAGTTGACTGGAATAATCGTGTGCGGTGTGCCGTCGGTAGGGGTTTCGGGGGTTGGTTCGCCAGGTGTTATTTTGACCAAACCGCTAGTGTCTAAAGAATTGCTTGAGCTTGTGTCGGCAATATTAAAAGTGTCGGTGTTAGATGCGGGTTGATCAATCAGCGCTTCGGCGGCATCATAGGCTGGGTTAGGTGCTGTTTGATCATAAGTAACTTCTCCGGCAGATATAAAATTAGTGCCGGGGGGTTTAAACTCATCTTCCTTTGAGGTGTCTCCGCCGGGCAGTTCAGGCAATGGCGGGTCATAAGCTACATCGGTGCTAGGGTTAGCAACAACTGCTGTACCTTCTGCAACTGGGGCAAGATTATCCCATTCTTCGTCTATTTCTAGTGGGCTATAAATATCTTTCATGGCGGCCTCCTTTTAAATTTAACATAGAAGTTATGTATATTTTATGTTATTAAGCCATATCCTGTCAAACTCTCTTTATCTAAGAGGTGTAATCAAAGAGTGTTACAATATATTGAAATGAATTCAACCACCAATAACGAGCTAAGCAAGACCTACAATCCCTCCCAGCATGAGCCAAGAATTAGCGAGCTATGGGATAAAGCCGAAGCCTTCAGGGTAGCTGGTGATAGCTCTAAGGAACCGTTTTGTATCATTATGCCTCCACCCAATGCCAATGGCAGTTTGCATGCTGGGCACTTAATGTATGTCGTTGAGGATATTGCAGTCAGATATGCACGCATGCAGGGGCGGCCTACTCTGTGGCTACCCGGTACCGACCATGCTGGCATTGAAACCCAGTTTGTCTACGAGCAGCTACTAGCCAAGCGCAACATTACTCGCCACGATTTAGGGCAAGAAAAATTTTATTCTGAAATTCATAAGTTTGTGAGTGGCCAGCAGCATAATATCTTGCAACAATTCCGTGCAATGGGGTTTTCGGCAGATTGGAGTAAGCTCAAATTCACACTTGATGATGATATTACCAATACTGTTTATGACACCTTTAAGCAGCTCCATGATGATAACCTAATTTATAGAGGCAATAGAATCGTCAACTGGGACCCAGTAACCCAATCGGCCTACGCGGATATAGAGATAACTCACGAGCAGCGCAAGGGCGAACTTTACTACATTGACTATGGCAGTTTAACAATTGCAACTACCAGGCCAGAAACAATTTTTGCAGATAGCGCAGTAGCAGTTAACCCTAATGACGACAGGTATCTTAGCCTGATTGGCAAAACTGCCACTATCCCTCTAATCAATAAGCCCGTTGCAATCATTGGCGATGAACAGGTAGAGTTTAGTTTTGGTAGCGGGGCTCTAAAAGTTACCCCCGGCCACGATAAAAACGACTTCGAAATTGGCTTAAGGCACAACTTAGCGCAGATTACGATCATTGACCTTGCGGGCAGAATGATTAATGTACCAGCAGAATATGCAGGCCTAACAGTTATAGAAGCTCGCAAAAAAGTTATATTAGCTCTAGAGCAGGCTGGCAAACTTGTAAAGCGCGAACCCATTGTGCATTCGGTTGCCTTGCAAGATCGTAGCAAGGCAGTCATTGAGCCACTTATTACGGAGCAATGGTTTATGAAAATATCAGAGCTCAATAAGCCGGTTATTAGCGCCATAGAAAATGATGAAATTAAGTTCTACCCTAATAGATTTAAAAAAATCGCACTGGAGTGGCTCCGTAATGAACACGACTGGTGTATTAGTCGGCAAATATGGTGGGGTGTGGGCATACCTGTCTTCTACAAAACCTCAAATGATCCTGATAAAAAACCATACATAGTATCCACATCTGAGCAGGAAGCCAAAGATTATTACGGCGAGGGTAGCTACCGAGCGGAAACAGATACCTTTGATACCTGGTTTTCTTCTGGGCAATGGCCTTATGCAACACTACTAAGCACCGGCGATTTTAAGCGCTTCTACCCCACCACCACCATGGCGACAGCTAGAGATATTTTACACAAATGGGTCACCAGGATGATAATGTTCGGACTCTATAAGACAGGCGAGATACCATTTAAGAATGTTTACCTCTGGGGCATGGTTACAGATGAAAAAGGTCAAAAACTATCAAAATCTAAGGGCAATTACGACGACCCCATGCAGATTACTGCCAAATATGGTACCGATGCCTTACGGCTGGCACTGTCAATCGGGATAACTCCTGGCAATGACGGCAAAATATCAGAAGAAAAGATTCAAGGCTACCGCAATTTTTGCAATAAGCTCTGGAATGTGGCTCGTTTTGTGTTAGCAAAAGTACCAGAAGGTACCACTCCCCTCAAGGCTGAGCTACTATCCCCTGCTGACCACTGGGTTGTCTTGCGTATCAATACTGCCATTAGCTCTGTCTCAAAAAGCATAGAGAATTACCGGTTCTCGGAAGCTGGCCAGACGATTTACGCGCTACTCTGGGATGATATTGCCGATAAATACCTCGAGCACTCCAAGCAATCCCCCAACAACCATTTGCTCGCCTATTGCTTAGATACAGTTCTGCGCCTGATGCACCCCTTTGCGCCGTTTGTGACAGAAACTATCTGGCAAAATACTATGTGGACGAACTCAAATCTTATAACCGAACAATGGACGAACATTATCCACAAACCATCCACAGCTAAGGCTAAAGAGTTTGAGCTCGAAATTATTAGTGTTATTAGTGCCGGGCAGAAGGACTCCAATAAAGTAGAAATACTAAAGTTACAAAAGGAATTAACAGCAAAGCAGAACCAGCTTAAGCTATCAGGTGCCAAGCTAGCTAATAAAAGTTTTATGAGTAGGGCACCAGAAGCAGTTATATCAGCTGAAAAGGGCAGGCTAGCTGGAGCAGAGTCGGCCATAATGGAGTTAGAGGGTAAAATTGAAAAACTGGCATCAACCTAATAATTTCTCATTTAATTTGATGTTTGTTGCAGTTCTTTTGGCGGCTGGTCTTTATCTCGCTATCTGTTTACCGGAGATAAAAAATTGGCAAAGTAGTCAAATTGACAAACTCCTAATGCGAGCTAAGCAAGCCGACCAGCCAACCACTAAAACTGCTCTACTAGAGCAGGGTGCTTTATTAGGGCTTAACGACCCAATCGCTACCGAAGCTTTGGCTAATAATCTCTGGGATAGTGGGCAATACATCAAGGCAATCAAAATATATGAAGATAGTTTTTTGCCCATCAATAACACTTATCTCGGATATTTAGCCCTCAGGGCTAATCAGGCATCACTAGCTAAGGACTTCTTTTTAAAGTCCAATCAAGAGTTAAGCACCTCTGAGAGCTTAGCCGGGCTGGCGAGTACTGAGTACATAGCAGGCGAGATCCAGAAAGGCTGTAGCTATGCCGAACAATCTAAAAAACTAAACTTAAGTAGCAAAAAATCTGAAAGCGCTAACACCATATGCTCTATTCTTACTAATAAATCAAACCTAAGCGAGAGGGCTCAAATATATAAGCTTTTAAATAGCTATCTGTACGCACTGGCATTATCTCGGCTAGAGGCCTTAGATATTAAGGGTACCGGCGACTGGGAGGCGATTGCTAAAATCTATGCCAATACTGGGCAGCTAGCTAAGGCACTCGACGCGGCTAATGCTGGGCTAGCCCAAAACCCTACCAACCAAGAGCTACTTGCGTTAAAGGTTCAATACCTACTAGCAGAAGGCCGCCGTGAGGAGGCAAAACCCTTGCAAAGCCAACTAGAAGCCCTAAAATTCAGTACCTTCTAAGCGCCTACCATCTTTCACAGTATCAAAACGCAGTTGCATAATAAAACTACTCAGTTTGCCTCGTATTCGTGTTTATTGATTATCAATAAGGGTAGGGTATAGTAACCATAGTTGACAGAAACAATTAAACATTACATAATACAAGGGTGCTAGTTACACAGAAATAGCTCTAGAATAATTTATCGTTTTGACCTATAATTACACTGTAATTTAAGCACCTTACAAATATTCCCTGCAGCCTAATCTTGCTGCTACAACCAGGAATTAATGAAGCCATTTCAAATCAATAACGTACATTTACGGTTTGGAAAGGAAAACTATAATGGAAGTTAGGGTTGAATTTTAAAAAGATGATACTTTCGAGCTGTGGCTATAGTTTGACGCGGAGAGGTACCCAAGTGGCTGAAGGGGCTGGTTTGCTAAACCGGTAGGGGGGCGTATGCTCCCGCGAGGGTTCGAATCCCTCCCTCTCCGCCATGGATTTGACCCGTTCGATGGACTCAGGGTGCTGAGTGAAGTCGAAGCACAAGCTCACCATTGGCTGAGCTTTTTGAATTCATTATGGGTGGGGTAAGAACCCGTAGGGTTCGGTGTAGTAAGGCGCGCAGGAAAATAATAAATTTGAGTTTAATTATTTTACGAGCACCTTACGGAGAAGGCGTCAGCCGCCATCCATCGCTCGCCGTCAGGAGTTTTAGCAAAATTATAAGATAAAATTAGGCGCTTTTTAGTTTATTTGTTGCTCTTAACCAATAATTAATCCGAATGAACCGATAGGTGAATGTTTAATTATTAAAGAGGAGTAATACAGCGCCAACTGGTGGCAGGCTATTTATAGACTGCCTGAAGTATAAGCTGTATTTGGGCTGGGTGATTGGCGGCTTGTTGTTCTTAACCAATAATTAAT
>CALRDO010000030.1 GCA_943354915.1 Patescibacteria group bacterium UBA4664 | reverse complement strand
TTAAAATTAGTTAAGCTAAAGTATTGACAAGTTCGCGTTATGTTCGCTATAATAAATTTAAAGTAAAAAATTAAATAACTTGGAGGGTACCCAAATGAGAGCAGCTCTAACAAAAAAACAGCGCAAAACACTAGACTTTATTACGACCTTTATAGAACAAAAGGGTTACTCCCCTAGTTACCGAGAAATAGCCAATGGGCTCAAGCTGAATTCAGTCGCTACGGTCGCCCAGCATATCGAAACGCTGGTCGAGAAAGGCTTTCTAGAAAAAGGCGTTAATTCGGCTCGTTCACTAGTGCCTGTAGATGAAGTAGAGTCATCTATCAACCAGCCAGGCATTGGTCTGCCGATACTAGGCATGATTGCTGCTGGCAGCCCCATAGAGACTATCTCTGGGCACAAAGAGACCCTAGAAGTACCAGCCTTCATGGTCGGCTCTAAAAACTCCTACGTTTTACAGGTAAAAGGTCGTAGCATGATAGAAGACGGCATCCACGATGGCGACTATGTGGTTGTGCAAGAAAAGGAAGTACCCAGCAATGGAGACACTGTGGTAGCACTAATCAATAATAATGATGCCACACTAAAAAAATACTACAAGGAGGGTAATCGTATCCGCTTACAGCCAGCTAACTCCTCGATGGAACCAATATATATCGATGCCAGTACCCCTATTAAAATCCAAGGCGTTTTAATAGGTCTTATCCGCAAATACTAGTTTAGTACCTAGCAGGTACTAAACTATTCTAGTACCTCTATCCAATCTATTAGAACTTTGAATAAATAAAAGTTAAGGCACATTCCTACAAACCCGCCGGCTATTTGCCCTACCCCCAATAGCCACTCCGATGGGATGTATAGTATCCCGCTAGTCCACAGATCTACTAAGTATGGTGCCGTAACATTAAGAGTTAAAAGTCCGAGGGCTATAATGCCTGCCAAAATACCTGCTTGTATTAAGGACCTAATAAGTTTTTGGTGCCCAGTAGCTTGATTTTTGTAGGTAACTGCTACTTCGGCTTCACCTTTAGCTTCTGAAAAAAATGAATATATGGACCATATGATGCTATAAGCCACGAGGCCCACGCCGGCCCAAAAAACTACCAAGCTAATGGCATTAGCTGTCTTGTTTTGCGAAAAAACGGCATCTATTTGGCTCTCGAAGCTTTCTTTGAGATTGCTATCAGCAAAAATGCTATCTTGGGTTATTCTAAAGTATATAAGGTTCGCCTCAAAGGCTAAAAAGGTCATCAAGACCAATACCAGAACTATCCAAATTTCTCTTTTGGTTGGTAGTAGAATTCTTGCTATGCTTTGCTTGGTAATGACCATGATAATTAATTTATTATTTTATAGTTTAACTTTACGCTATCTGTCCATAACACTCAAGCTTTAAAGGCAGCTGCAATAGCGTCAACAACAGCCTTATTAAAGACTGTGGGGATTATATAGTCTTGAGTGGGGGCCTCCACTACTGCTGCCAATGACTTTGCAGCCCTTAGCTTAATCTCATCAGATACAAAATTTGTTGAAGTTTCGATTGCGCCTTTGAACATTCCCGGAAACACCAAGACATTATTTATTTGGTTAGGGTAGTCTGAGCGCCCTGTAGCGACAACTTTGGCTCCGCCGGCGATAGCTTCTGAGGGAGTAATCTCTGGCGTGGGGTTAGCCATCGCAAATACTACCGCATCCTTATTCATAGTTTTTATATCATCAGTGCTTAATAAATTCGCTCGTGATAAGCCAAGCACTATATCGCTACCTTTGATTGCATTTTGTAAATCCCCTGACAAACCTAGCTTATTAGTAATTTTTAGTAATGCTTGTTTATGTACGTCTAAACCAGTTCTTAAAGAGCTGACAATACCCTTACTATCCACCATTGTAATATCACCTATCCCCCACTTGTGGAGCAATTTAGCGGTACCGTTACCAGCCGCCCCAGAGCCAATAATAACAACTCTACAGTCAGCCTTATTTTTACCTACAACCTTGAGAGCGTTGATAAGCCCCGCTAAGACGCAAATTGCCGTAGCATGCTGGTCGTCGTGGATAACAGGTATGTCTAGCTCTTGGTGTAATCTCTTTTCTATTTCAAAACACTTCGGGGCGGCAATGTCCTCTAGGTTAATGCCTGCAAAGCCTGGGGCGATGTTTTTAATTGTCATAACTATTTCGTCGCTATCCTGTGTGCCCAGGCAAATCGGAAAAGCGTTAACGCCTGCAAACTTTTTTATTAACATTGCCTTACCTTCCATAACTGGCATAGCAGCTTCTGGGCCAACATTGCCGAGCCCTAGAACAGCCGAACCATCTGAAATAACAGCTACCATATCTGATTTAATAGTAAGCTCACTAGCCCGCTTAGGGTTCTTAGCTAATTCTCTGGAGACAGCTCCGACTCCTGGAGTATAATATATACTTAAATCGGCTTCGGTTACTACCTCTGCCTTTAGGCTAACTTCAATTTTACCTTTCAGTTCAAGGTGTCGTTTAATCGCTTGGTCATCAAAATTATGTTTGCTCACAATGCTATTGTACTTGAGTGGGTAGTTATTATAAATAAGAAAATATTATTTTTTTGGGAATTTACGATCTAGATAATCCTTAGCAAGTATCTGCAGGGATGCCGCAATAGGGATTGCTACTAAGGCGCCGACTAGCCCCCCCACGCTTGCGCCTATCACCGCTGCAACACCAGCTACTAGCGGAGAAATGTTAACTGTTTTTGAAAATACGATTGGCTGAAGAATGTTATTTTCTATCTGCTGGTAAACCACAAAGAAAATAGCAGCTACAAAGGCTGGGGCGAGGCCGTTATAAACCATAACTATTGAAATAACTATTATTGAAGCAAGCAATGCCCCAAACATTGGTATTAAATCTAAGACCGCCACAGTAAGGCCCAGCGTGATAGCAAAAGGATTATTTAATATTAATAAAAATATAACTGTTACTATGCCCGCGATTAAGCTCGTAAATAAATTGCCACCGACATACCCACTAACGGTTCGCTGCATTTTGATGTAGAGTTTTTTGCGATGCTCGCGCTTAATAGGGTCCTGATAACGCCAAAATAAATCATGCCATTTTGGCCACTCTAAAACCATAAAAAATGTAAAAACTAAAATAGTAATAAAAGCGAAGATGCTATTGAATACACTAGTAAATATATTGACTACCCCGCCGCCAGTATTAGATAAGAAAGCTGTAATTCTGTCGCCATTAAGCGATAAAGCACTTGGTATATCTGCCGACTTGAGGGTATTAGATAGTGGAGAATTACTGCTTAAAAACTCCTTATAGTAATCAGGTAGATTATTAATTAGCTCACTAAATTGCCCAACTAGTGGTGGGCCAAAAAATACTGCTACATAAGCGGTAACAGATACTACCACGAAAACCACTAGAAAAACTGCCAACCCCCTACTGCCGCGGGGTAGTTTTTTGCTTAGCCAGTTAACAGGAGGTTCTAGCGCTAGAGCAAAGAAAAATGAAATACCGAGCCAAACTAATTGCTTGCTCAAGGTAACAACCAAAAACATTCCAACTATAAATAGCAATATGATTAGTAGTATTCTAAATATTGTCCTATTGCTGATATTATTTATATCTGTATCCATGCGACTAATTCTACTCCTATATAGCAATTTTTACACTATTGCCATTTTTGTTCCATCTGCCTCTATCCTCGTTAATTTTGCATGGATACTCTGTGGATACTATCAAAAAACCGTGAATACTAGTTGGGGTTAATTCCTTAATGAAGATTGTGTTGCTGTGCCTCTATAGCACCCGACGCTATATGGATACTCTCGTGTCAAGTGATAATGATATATATCTTTAATCTCAGCGTCCCACTGGGTCTGATGCGTATGCCCGTGACATTCATCGAGGCTATCATTGGTAAGCTCATTGCCATCCGAATCTCTCAAACTAAATATTCCAAAGCCGTCCAATGCATACCCCAATAATTTTTCTTTGTCATTATTATCATCTACGCAACGGCTGAGATTATGATAATGGTACACTCCCCCTCTGTGCGGATGGCCATCGCACAAATCCTGTACTTCATGGGCTGCCGCATCTCGACCAGCCGCATCTAGTGCGCTATAGATTGCAACGCCAGATACCATGTACCCAACAGGGCCACGAATACAGCCTGGGTTCGCTGCCAGTTTTGGCACAGAAGGTAACGACGCAATAATGGGCTGAGATAAAATACTATTGGGATTACGATCGTAGCTATAGGCATCATCAGTTTTGGCGGTAGGATAAATTCCGGTATTATGACTAACCGGCAAGTTATTACCTCTAATTGTTCTTGTTGTATTATTCTTTGTGATAGTAAAGTTCGCATTTGGCCAATTTATATTGCCATCGACCATTGGCTTTGTGGTGCTATCCCAATAGCCATTGCTAGCCCATGGCCCCAAATGCTCGGCGCCGCTGGTTCTAAAATCGTCCGTGCAGGAATAAACATAGCCTTTTTTTGGCTCAGTTGTACTAACTTTGCCATCACCAATAGGTATGTGGCTTGGATCGATTGCAATTTTACTGGTAGCAGCACCCTGAGACTTCCCTACTGTGTTGGTGGTTGGCGATTCTTTTGTCATAAATTTATAGGCGACCAGGCCTATGGCAATCAGTAAAGCCAAAATCGCCAGCAATAAAACAATATTCGAAAAACTAATATTGGGCTTTTTGTTCATGTAGCTATATTATAATACATATACTCAATTTGAAGATACTAGTGCGCGTAAAAGCTTGGTAATTGGGTTCTGTGAAAAAGTTTTTGGCGACAAACTCTTTATTGGCACTTCCAAAAAATAGCATGAAGGTTGATGTAAATAATCGAGTCTTATGACGGTTTAATCGGTAGGGGCTGATTGCAAGTTGGAGCTGTAGGTTTTCCGGCAAACCTATCGCCCAGCCAGTTTATAACACTTGGCGAGATTACAGTCTGCAATTTAATATGGTCTACATTTGTCAACCACAGCGATGTCAAATCTGACCCTGCATTGCAAGCTCGTTGGATATACTGGGCGGTTGTATTGGGGAGTACTACCTGATCAGTTAAGCTCTCTGCCACGAATAAAGGCTGTGTTGGACTCAGTACTGGTGCAGTTTCTTTTGTAATTACACTTTTCCATTCAGGTAGAGTCAAAAGTGCCTGGGTAAAAAACTTTTGACCAATCTTTGCCCTGATGATGCCGCCAAGGGCTGCATCCTTGATACAGGCCTCGGCAGTGGCCCGGTAGTTCTTAGCTCCAGGTGTAGTCAATACTTGGTTGGGGCTTAGCCCTGCAAAATTATCTGGCCAAGACACCACAACTTCTGGGCCAATCAGCCATGATACTGCTGTATCTATTTGCTGTGTTAACAATGATTCAAGTTGTGCTGCTGGAGCTGATGCAGCCGTACCAACAAGCCGATACTCTGGCAGATA
>CALRDO010000029.1 GCA_943354915.1 Patescibacteria group bacterium UBA4664 | reverse complement strand
TATGTCGGTTGTGATTTTATTGCTATTGGGTGACCTGTAGGCTTTAGATACTCCACCTAAAGAAAAATGCATAAACCGGGTTGCTTCATCATTGCCGCCGTCAAATATTGCATAATCTGCTCTATCGCTAGCAATTGGATCAAAAAAATAATCGTCTTCACCAGTATCTCCACGAAACGTATTATCGGTAGCACAGTAAATTTTAGTATGATTAATCCATTGGCATCCGTAAGCCTTTGCACTATGTGATTTATTAGCAAATATAAATCCAAAAACAATGGCGAGAATAAAGATGGACAAAAGAGATAATTTTTTTAGCATAAGTATTTATAATTGATGTATATAAGTATAGTGCTGAACCACTAAAATCTCAACCACTATTAAGAGATATAAGCCTCAAACAATTTAGGGCAATTGATTATGGTAGAATAAAAACATGAAATTTAAAAGTACTTTATTGGTATTGTCACTGCTAGTAACTCTAGCAGCGGTTCTTTTGCCTTTGCCTGCTAAAGCCGTCGAGTGTGGTTTTTTGCCACAGTCCGTTTGTGATGCTGTGGTTAATAACCCCGACGGCACAGCAGCAGGCGCTGTCACTCCCCTCGTTGATTATATTGTCAATATTGTGACGGGTATTTTTGTAGCTGCAGTTATTTTGGTCATTGTTATTTCTGGGGTCCAAATGTCTGCCTCTGCTGGCAACCCAGAAGTTATCAAAAGTGCCAAAGGTAATATCCTAAAGGCAGTCACCGGCATTGTCCTACTGATTTCTTTTAGAGCAATATTCTCAATATTTGGGATTTACGACACCGGCTTTACCCCCCCAGTGACACTATTTAGCAATATTAATACTCCAGAAACGCTAGCAGATATAGGCAGTATTAATGTGTTGATAGCTAACGCTATAGCAATCGCCACATTTTTTGCAGGGCTGGTTTCGGTAATATTTACAATCGTGGGGGGTGTGCGCTATATAACCTCCGCTGGTCAGCCAGAAGCCATAAAGTCTGCTAAGAATACTATTACCTATGCACTAGTTGGCTTGGTAGTGGCTATAATGGCTTATGGGATAGTATCGTTTGTGATAGACAAGCTTACATAGTAGAATAAAATTATGAAATTATTTAAAACAACTACTACCAACATTGCCTTAACAGCCGGTATGTTTTTGCAGGTCGGCAGGGCTTGGGCCGCAGATCCAGTTAAGATTCCCGATAGCGTGCCAGCAGGCCCATCGGTTACGGAATTAGCCATAGGCGTTATCGGTGCTTTAGTTTGGGTAGCTGGTATCGCCTGCGTTATCACGATTATTGTTGGTGGCATAATGTACACAACTTCAGCGGGCAATGAATCTAGACTAAAGACAGCGAAAGACGCTATTTTGTATGCCGTGATAGGGCTAATAATTACCTTGTGTGCTTATGCAATCGTGAATTTTGTACTTGGTATATTTTAGTCAGTATTGCGTAAGTAGTATCAATATGTATATAATCTAATTAAATTAAATTCAATTAGGAGGATAAATGATTTCAGTAAGTTCAGTTAAAAAAGTAATCTATGGCGCGAGTATGGCAGCCACATTTGCAGGAGTGAAGGTTTTGGCCGCACCATGTACAGGTACACCTCAAGAAATCGCACAATGTTCTCTAGATGCTGTAGGAGGCACAGACGCCACCCCCCTAGCCGAGCAAATAGCACTGATTATTAATGTCTTAATTGGCCTAGTTGCGACCGCTGCAGTAATTATGTTGGTTATTGGTGGGTTTAGATATGTTTTTAGCGGGGGAGATGAGAAAGGCACTAAAGCTGCAAAAGATACAATCTTATATGCCATTATCGGTATTGTTGTTGCAATCTTAGCATTTTCGATTGCCAACTTCGTCGTCGGAAACTTTGAATAGTTTAACCGCCTTGTGTCCCATAATAAAACCGCACCCTAGTGCGGTTTTATTGATTCTGCTCTAAAATATAGTTAATGCGACTATACAAGGATAATCTTATAACTCTGGTAATTACTATGGCCATTATTGTCGCCATGGGAGTATTCGGCTTTGTACTGGGTAGCTTTGTGCTCTCACCCAAGCCCGCCTCGCAGCAGAAGCTTAGCTACCAGGCTAAAGCTCACTACCCTAATGGCCCACTTAAGCTAACATATTGGCGTACCGTTGATGGTGCGGAAGTTTTTAAGCCCATTTTAGCGCGCTGGCAAGAGCTTCACCCTAATGTCACAGTCGAGATAGTTAACATACCTTTTTTAGAGTATGAAAAACGCTTAAGTGACGCGCTGGCAAGCGGTAAATTGCCAGATTTATTTATGCTTAGGGCCGATTGGCTCCCTAGGTATCAAACTAGCCTTAACCCTGCGCCCCCAGCAATCTTTGCGGCAAGTGAGTATCGGCAGACCTTCGCTAGCGTAGTTGCCGGCGACTTAATTAGTAACGATCAGGTCTTGGCAGTCAGCTACGGCGTACCTACCTTGGGGCTGTTTTATAACACCGACAAATTTAGTGCGGCCGGCATTGGCGAGCCACCAAAAGATTGGCAATCTCTGCTTGATGCCAATGCCAAGCTAACACTTAAGGCTAGTAATGGGCTTTTAAAGTCTGGCGCCGCACTAGGTACGGCTAGTATTTCTAACGCACCAAGTATTATGGCGCTACTAATGATGCAAAACGGTGCCGTCATGACAAACGCCCCGCCTACCAAGGCTACTTTTGAGTTGCCAACCGACAGCAGCTACCTCAGTGCCGCCAAGGCACTAGACTTTTATACTAGCTTTGCTAAGCCCAATAAAGCTAACTACTCGTGGAGTGATGGGTTTGGGGATAACGTTCAGGCTTTTGCCCAAGCCAAAACAGCCATGATAATAGATTTCCCTTACCGTTACCTACAAATTAAACAATCGGCGCCAAATTTAAATTTCAAAATGGCCAAAGTACCACAGGTTAATAACGATTCCCCTCTTAACTACTCGGAATACTGGGCGGAAGCCGTTTCTAAAAGCACTCGCCACCCAGATATTGCCTGGGATTTTTATAATTTCATGACCAGCTATGAAATTATGAATATGTATTCGGTGCCAACCATGAAGCCGGCTAGCCGATTGGATTTGGCCAAGGCTCAAAGCCAAGACAGCTTAATTGGGCCTTTCGCCGAGCAAGTGGCTAGCACTCAGGGCTACTATAAAGGCGACAACGCCAGGACCGATGCCGTAATTTTAGAGATGATAAGCACTGCCCTGGCGGGTTTTGATTCAGCCATTGCGGTCAGGATTGCTTCCGAGAGGGTCACGGCATCGATTGTTGGGGCTCGGTAGCAACTCAGTTAGAGTGCTTTGTAGTTAATATCAATTTAGCCTGTTGTCAGCTATACAGCTGGCTTGACTTTGATTTTTTTAACTCGGTCTTCTTGTACAACCTTTGGTATCTGGATTGTTAGTACGCCGTCCTTGAGGCTGGCTTCGGCTTTTTCGGCTACTGTCGAGGTGGGCAAAATGACAGATCGGCTAAACGAACCCCAGAAACACTCCTGCACATAGTAATTGTCTTTTTCGACGGCAAATTCGTCTTTGCGGTCGCCACGGATAGTTACTACATCTTCTGAAATTGCGACATCAATATCCTCAGGCTTAACACCCGCGATTGGCGCTTTAACGATAATCATATCTTTGGTTTGATAAACATCAACAGCTAGCTGACCTTCAAACTCTTCTTCGTTCATCCATTCTTCAGATTGAGGTTGCTCTTCGTCTAAAAATTCGTCTTCTAAGATCTCTTCATCTATTTCATTTTTTCTTGCCATAAAACTAAACTCCTTATCCTTGCTAAGTTAACCTGTTTGTCATTATTATAATCAGGTAAGCAACCGATTGCAAGCATATGCTAGAACGACTACTCAATATTATAGCCCCTGATGAATGCCTAGTTTGCGGAAAGGAAGGTCTTTGTTTGTGCCCAAAATGTGCTTTATCGACGCTGGTTGCAAAGAAGCCTGCCTGCGTTGTTTGCAATCGGCTGAATAATACCGGCAAGACTTGCTCTGGTTGCTACAACAAAACAAAGCTTAGTGGAGCTAGTATATCTTATCGCTTTGAGGGGCAGACTAAAGAACTTATTTATGCCATGAAGTATCTCGGCAAAAGAAGCGTTGCGAGGTATTTAGCTGGCCAGTTGCCAGCCATTAAGAATTCTGCTGACATGATATTGAGTTATGTACCAAGCGACGGCAAAACCCGACGGCAGCGCGGATATGACCAAGCTGAGCTATTGGCCCGTAGCTATGCCAAGCTTAACGGCCTACAATTTGCTACCGTCTTGACCCGAGCTTGTCACACCAAACAGGTTGGCTTGTCAAGAGCAAGGAGACTCCAGAACATCCAAGGGAATTTCGTTTGTTATAAAGACGTAGCTGGTAAAAGCATAGTCTTAATTGATGATGTTATTACTACCGCGGCGACAGTTTCTGAATGCTCAAAGACTCTCAAGGAATCTGGGGCAAAGCGTATTTGGGCCTTAGCTATTGCTAAGGGGTAGTGCTTTGCTGTTAGAGCTTAACGAATTGATTTGTACCCACCCACGGCGCCATTTTTAGATAGCACTATTTGCCAGAGCTGATTGCGGCGGGCCCGAAAAGCGCCGGCGCAAACAAGTAGATAGTATTCCCACATTAGGTAGAACCTCTTATCGTATTTATCATGATTGAGCCCCGGGTAGGATTTTTTGAAGTTATTATGCCAAGCGAGCAGGGTCTTGTCGTAGTTAATGCCCATATTGTGCCAGTCTTCTAGGATAAATGTTCCCTCAAGGGCCGAGGCAAGCTGTTTAACCGATGGTAAAACTGCCCCCGGGAAGATGTATTTGTCAGTCCATGGGTCCTCATGCAAGGCGGAATGATTACGGCCGATGGTATGCAATATCATTAGCCCATCGTCTTTGAGTATCGAGCTCATTTTGGCTAGGTAAGCCCGGTAGTTTTTGGGTCCGACATGCTCCATCATGCCAATCGAGGCAATACGGTCAAATTTGGTAGTACTATTATAATCTTGCCAAGTGGTGGTAATGGCCTTAACTTTTGCACCCTTAGCGTGGGCTTTAATGTAGGCTATTTGCTCGTGGGCTGGCGTAAAACAGACCACCTCGCAACCATAATTTTTGGCCATATACATCGCTAACCCTCCCCAGCCACAACCGGGGTCCAAGACCTTCATGCCTCTTTTGAGACCAAGTTTTTTGCATACTAGCTCAAACTTATCTGTTTGGGCTTGATCTAGAGTTTTGGCTCCCCATTGCCAGTAGGCACAGGTGTAGGCCATGGTTTTACCCAGCATTGGCTCGTAAAGGTCGTTGCCAATGTCGTAGTGGGCTTGAGCATTCTTGTATGATCGTTTGCCCATCTGGGCATTTGTTAGCCTAGCGGTGAGTGCTATTTTGGCCATCTGCAGCTTAAGAGTGCTTTGTACTTTATCCTCTAGCCCAGC
>CALRDO010000028.1 GCA_943354915.1 Patescibacteria group bacterium UBA4664 | reverse complement strand
TTTGCTGTTGGCTGGTATTAGGGCTTTATCATTATCGGTGTTGATGATATATATCGGAAATCTCAGCCGCTCGAGATTATCGAGGATAGTTTTATCTCGCGGGGAGTTTTTGATGGCCTGCGCGTAGGCATAGGGGCTGAGCTGAGCGAGGTCATAATGCTGAAAAACCTTATGCTCATCGGCTACTTTTTTGTTTTTATTGCCGTGCTTGGCCTTATGGCTAAAAGATTTTTCAATTTTCGGGAGCTTGTCGGCGTAGCGTTTTCGGACAGCCTCACCATCGGCCTTAGATAACATTACCGGCATATTACTTAGCACCAGCTTGTTGATTTTATTCGGATAGCGCTTGGCAAAATCGAGCGCCACTAGCGCCCCCATAGAATGGCCGATGAGGTTTATTTTGCCAATTATTTTGTCGTTCCAGAGCGCTTGGCGCAAGGCGTCGGCTTGTTGCCAACGAAAATACTCGAAGTCGTCTGGCTTGGGTGAGCCACCAAAACCTAGTAGGTCGTAGCTAGCGATGTGGTATTTGGCCTTCAGTAGCTCGGCCGCACCGAGCCAATACCGGCCCGAGGCGCCCAGCCCGTGCAACAGCACCAGTTTGGGGCCAAAGCCACAGCCGAACTGCATGTGCAGAGCCAGCTTATCGGAATTGATCATATCAAATACATTGTATGGCCGCTGCGATTGGGAGTTATTGACCATTCAAATACCTAGTTTTCCATATCGTATTTTTTGAGCTTGGCACGGCCTTCCTCGGTCTGTCCAAGGATCTGGAGCTTTAATAGCTCGGCATAAATGCCGTCTGTTTTGGCTAGCTCACCGGGCGAACCGACTTCGACTACCTGACCGTTTTTTAGGCCAACTATAGTATCGACCCCCGATATTGTACTGAGTCGGTGAGCAATAATTAAGGTGGTGCGGTCTTTCATGAGGTGCTCCAGGGCTGCCTGTACCTCATGCTCGGCCTTGCTATCGAGGCTGCTAGTGGCTTCGTCTAATATCAATATCTTGGGGTTTTTAACAATCGCCCGGGCTATTGCAATGCGCTGTTTTTGGCCGCCGCTGAGCTTTACTCCGCGTTCGCCGATTTCGGTATCGAGACCGCTAGGTAGCTTTTTAATAAATCCATAGGCATTGGCAGCCTTTGCGCCAGCGATTATTTCGGAGTCCTTGAGCTTTGGGTTACTATAGGCGATGTTATCGCGTACCGTACCCGAAAAGAGCAGTGGCTCCTGAAACACCACCCCAATAGATTCGCGCAAGCTCTTCTGGGTGACACTAGCTATTGACTGGCCATCGACCAGCACCTGTCCGCTACTGAGCTCATAAAAGCGCAGTAGCAGGTTAGCTAAGGTAGTTTTGCCCTCACCCGATTCGCCAACCAGAGCTAACTTCTGGCCAGGCTCGATTATAAAGCTAATACCACTTAGAACCCGGCTGCCTTCTTTGTCGTAAGAAAAGTTGACAGCTCGGTACTCAACTCTGCCCTCCTTAATATCTAGTTTTTTGGCATTAGCGCTATCTATAATATCGGCTTTTTTATTGATGATTTCAAAATAATCCTTACTGCCAGAGCTAGCTCTTTGAATAGCGTCAATAATAAAACTACTGCCAAAAAGCGGGAACTCGGCCTGCAAGACCAAGGTAATAAGTAGCACCACCGTACCTAGGCCATACATACCAATGTAGGCCTGCCAAATAATTACTAAGTAAATTCCAAAAAAAACGACATTAAGTATCATCCGCCTAATTACGTCGTACTTGTGCCAGTGGTTCGATTGGTGCTTGGTTTGGCGCTCAATCGATGCTCGCTTGGACTTAAAAAAATTGACCTCGCGCATTTCGGTCACGAAGGACTTGACGACGCGAACCTGAGTGATACTTTCTATAAAACGGCTATTGGCTTTGTCGAGGTCGGCATTAATACCCTCTTGGGATTTCTGCCAAGCTTGACTAGAGAGGTGGGTAATCCAGATGTAAGTTGGGAATATCACCACCAGCATTAGAGCAACTGGCCAGGAATAAAGTGAGATTACAATAAGAGTCACAATGGTGGTCAGGAAAAACTGCACAAAGTTATTGCCGAGCGTTTGCATTAGGGTACTGATTGTTGCTATGGAGCGCTCTAGCCGAGCGGTTATTTTGCCAGTCAGTTCGTTGTCATAATAGCTCACCGGTAGGCTCATTAGGTGCCCAAAGTAGCGGCTCGAAAGCAAGCTATTGAGCTTGGCCGACATATTATCACCTATAAAACCATTGATGTTAGATAGTAGTGTAATTGTGACATTAGCCAAAAACATTAGCCCCAAGAGCACCAAAAAGTAGCTAAAATCAACACTACCACCGGCATATTTGGTGGTCAGGCCGTCTATTAAGCCTTTGGTTAAAAATGGCGTGGCCAAATTCAGTACCGCCAAAATAATGACAAAAAATGTTATTGCCAGGTAGTATGGCCAGAGTCCTATCGAGTACCTAACAATTCTTAGCAATTCACGCATGCCCTTAATTGTAACAGCCAAAATAGGCATACACAAAAAATAAAGACCCTTCAAGTTTTGAAGAGTCTAATTAATTATATGACCTTTAGGCCCTAGCCGCTACAGCGGTGGGATGGAACGCAACCCGGCAGGATGCCTACAAGTAATGGTTATGCCCATCCTCATCTTCAATGGCATCATCTGGTATCCAGCTTGCGACTACCAGAAAAGTAATTGAGGCCACGGCGACCAATAATATGTACACTAGATTGCCGTAACTAATATCAATATCCATTAAAAACATTGTGCCCCCCGTTTTTTGGATGTAGTTTGTGTATTATCCCACTATTTTACGAAATTGCAAATAGCGAAACTAAATAATACTCGACATCAGATAACTTTTATGCTATAGTTGTATAAATTATTAGGTAGCCCTATGTAGGGGCTTTTATTTTTTTATCGGAACGCCACATGACAAACCCCCACAACATTCGAAATATCGCAATCATTGCCCATGTTGACCATGGCAAGACCACTCTAGTAGATGGCCTATTAAAGCAATCTAACTCTTTTCGTGATAACCAAGCCGAAATGAGCCAGACCACCATTTTGGATACTGGAGATTTAGAGCGCGAGAGAGGCATTACTATCTCGGCCAAACAAGCAGCGGTGCAGTATGGCGATACCAAAATAAACATTATTGACACTCCTGGACATGCTGATTTTTCAGGTGAGGTCGAGCGTACGCTCAATATGGCCGATGGCGTACTGCTAATTGTTGACGCCCAAGAAGGCCCCATGCCCCAAACCAAATTTGTACTACAAAAAGCTCTGGAGCTAGGGCTAAAACCAGTCGTGGTAATCAATAAAATTGACAAGCGTGACGCTCGCATTAAGGATGTTGAAAATGAAATCAGTAATTTGTTCTTAGATCTTGCCACCAGCGATGACCAACTTGATTTCCCTATTTACTATGCGATTGGCCGAGATGGCGTGGCCTGGAGTGAAATTCCGCAAGACATCAGTATTACGGCTGACTTAACCCCTATCTTCGAGGCTATCTTAAACCATATCCCAGCTCCTCAGGCCGATGTTGATGCTGATTTTCAGATGCTAGTTACTGCCCTAGATTGGGATAACTACCAGGGTAAATACTGCATCGGCCGCATTAGGCGCGGACACATCAAGCCAGGCCAATCCATTATGGTCATTAACGCCGACGGTCAATCGGTCAAGGGTAAGGTAGAAAAAGTATTTGTAAACAAAGGACTAGATAGGAGTGAGGTTGCGCAAGCCCAAGCTGGTGATATTGTAGCTCTGACTGGTATCCAAACGGCCTCGATTGGTGCAACCCTGAGTGACCCTAACAACCCAGAAGCACTACCCGCCATGGCAATTGCGCCACCTACTCTGCAGATTGCCATTGGGCCCAATACCTCTCCATTTGCTGGCAAAGAAGGCTCGCTGACCACCTCTCGCCAGATTGCCACACGACTACATAAAGAGCTAGAAACTAATGTCGGGCTACTAGTAGATGAGCGTGATACGCAATTTCTGGTATCTGGAAGGGGTGAACTGCACCTATCTGTCTTAATTGAAACCATGCGACGCGAAGGCTTCGAGCTAGAAGTTGGTCGCCCCCAGGTCATCACTAAGCAGGAAGATGGCCAAACACTTGAGCCAATAGAGGAACTGACGATAGAAATACCAGATGAGTACTCTGGCGCAATCCAGAGTGAACTAGGGCAACGCCGGGCAACCTTTATCAATCAGCGGGCTACTACCAAAAATACCACTGAGATAATCTATGAGTTGCCCACCAGAACGCTATTGGGGCTGCGTAACACCCTGCTGACAGCAACTAAGGGGACGGTTATTCTAAATAGCCTCTCTATTGGCTACGCCCCCGCTAGTGCTGCCCTACAGCAGTTGCGTAAAGGAGCTTTAATTGCCTCCGAAACTGGTACTGCCACACCTTATAGCCTACAGACCGTTGCGGCCCGTGGAACGGCTTATATTGCCCCAGGAACAAAGGTCTACACAGGCATGGTGATAGGCCTCAATACCAGATCTGAGGATATGGAAATTAATGTAGCCAAGGAGAAAAAACTGACCAATGTCCGAGCATCAGGTTCAGATGATGCCATTAAGCTTGCTCCACATACCAATCTAAGCCTAGAGCAAGCCATAGACTTTATTGAAAACGATGAACTACTCGAGGTTACACCGCAAAATATTAGAATTCGCAAGCAATATCTCAGCGCTCACGAGCGCAAGCGATCCCACTCCAGATAACAGCTCAAATATATCGCTTAGCTTAGAGCTTACGCTTTAAACCTGTCAAGCGTAAGGGCTAAATTATTCTGTATCTGTAAAGTAAACAATATTGGCATAAAAACCCTTGACAAATCTGCTTATGCTTGTTATAATATGCGCGTTCAATTGAGAGACTCTACCAAGGTCTCTTTTTATATTGAGCACCAAACCCTCATTAGAAATCAAACGTAAAGGTCGAGGTTACTCTTTTATAAAAAGGGTGCCAAAGAACATTAAACAAGGAGTTCACTACATTTTATCCCCTTTTTTATGGGATAAAACACCAAACCATGCGTAACATATATATCGCAGTACTTACTACCTTAGTAGTATTGCAACAAGCGGTTAACCCCGTACAAGTTTCATTTGCTAACCCAGCTTTAGCTGCTAGCCAAACTGAAAATGCTAATAAACAAAACTACGCTTTGAACCTTAATACCGATACATATGCTTTAGAGTTAAAAGATAAGAGAGCTTCATTTGATGATGCTATCTTAAAGCCCCTTCGCGTTGCTCAAGAAGCAAAGGCCCAAGCCGACGCTGCCGCTAAGGCCGCCCAAGCTGTGGCATCTGCCCCTAGAGCCAAATTGGTAATAGGTGGTGAAGATGTTTGGGCTCAGTTGCGTTTCTGTGAAGCTGGTGGTAACTACAACACCAACACCGGTAACGGTTACTTTGGTGCCTACCAGTACAACTTAGGTACCTGGGCCAACTATGGCGGTTATGCCCGCCCCGACCTTGCACCTCCTGAAGTT
>CALRDO010000027.1 GCA_943354915.1 Patescibacteria group bacterium UBA4664 | reverse complement strand
TTACATCGCTACTATTTGTGCTGTCTGTCAGCTTGATATTAACCGTGATGGTAGCAGGCATAGCGGCCCTTACGGTGCGCGAGCAACAGCAGGCCAGCAACACCGAGCTATCGAACCGAGCGCTCCAGACCGCCGAGGCGGGGGTTAAGGCCGCGGTCGCGAAGCTCTCTGCCACCCCTACATATAGCAAGCCTGATTGCACTACTCTCGCCACCGACACCACCTTCGCGAATATCAGTATCACCGACCAAACCATTACTTGTGCTACGGTTACAAGCCTCTTTACCACTACCTACGAGGGTTATTTGGAGGTCGACCGCACCACGCAGTTTATATATGATCCAGTCGACGCGGCCGACACACCATATTACCTGAAGCTAAGCTGGAACGCTCCGAGCCTCGGCGATCCTGATGCTAACCTCGCAGCCTTTGCCAGCAACCTTTACCCGCCAGTCAGTGGCTACACCGCCGCCGCAATGGTCGAGATGAATATAGTCTATTGGCCCAAGACCTCGCTTAGTGGCTGCACGACCGGCATCACGGCGACTGGTACCTGTAGCTTCAAAAATGTCACCTTGCTGTTTGCCCCAGGCAATAATACCAATACACTTAACCCCATCCTCAATACTTGCCCCGGAACCGGCACCTATAGCTGCACCACGACTAATGCAACTGGTTACAGCGGCTTCTCGATTGCAACAGCGACTGGTATAACCGCCGCAAATGTAGGGAACTACAACTACGCGATTCGAATTACCCCGCGCTACAAAAACACCCACTTTTCCCTTACTGGCTATAAAACCAATGGTATCGACGTAGCATCCGCCCAAAGCAACAAAGCGCAGATTGACATCACTGCCAAGGTTGGCAAGCTCTACCGTCGCGTCAAGGCCGAAAAGATAATTTTACCGACCGCGATAGAAACTATCGGCACCTCGGTCTTATATGCAGGCCGAGGGTCAGACGATACGGCCAGCTACGGTATTTGTAAAACAGCCGTCGTAGATTCCGCCTTCGCCTTGGTATCTGGCAGTCCCGGCCCTAGTTGCCCCTAAACTGATCCTTACTGATAGTCTAAATATAGCCAAATACACGCTTGATCTAGCGAGGCAGCACTTAGCTTTTACTATTTTTAGCGTGGAATTGCTTATGAATTTCCTTCAGCTGCGGGTCGGTAACATGGGTGTATATCTGGGTGGTGGCGATATTGGCATGCCCCAGCAAGCTCTGCACGCTACGCAGGTCGGCCCCATTGCCCAGCAGGTCGGTCGCAAAGCTATGGCGTAGGGTGTGGGGGGTAACATGCTTGGTAATGCCGGCTTTGATGCGATAACGCTCCACAATGCGCTGAATGGTGCGCGGCGTCAGCCTGCTAATACTAGCATCGCTGTTGTTTTTACGGCCTGTGGCTTGTACGAACAAGGCCTCAAAGCTATCCGTGCGGCTCTTAAGATAGGCGTGGAGAGCATCCTTGGCAGAGTTGCTAATATACACCGGGCGGTCTTTTTGCCCTTTGCCCCGAATACTAAACTCACCTTTGTCGAGGTTGATATTGGCACGGTTGAGCTTAACTAGCTCCGAAACTCTTAGCCCGGTTGAGAATAATAATTCTAATATTGCCCTGTCGCGTAGCCCGACAATATTACTGCTGTCGGTGGCATCAAAGAGCGCCATAACTTCTTTGGTATCTAAAAAACTAACTTGGGGGCGTTTGCTGGTAGCGAGCTCTATTTTTTCAGCAGCGAGGGTTTTAATATCGCGCCGAGCCATATATTTCAAAAATGACCTTAACGCTATTAGGTGATAATTCTGGGTAGCTTTATTAACAGCGCGGCCATCATCGCCCTTGTAACGGTTGAGCCATTGACGCCACTTGCTAACTAAGTTGATATCTATTTTTGCAACTCTAATATCTCCTGCAAACTCATAAAATCTATTGAGGTACAGCGAGTAGTTCTCAATAGTTTTGAGGCTTCGGCCTCTTTCTATCTCCATATAGTCCAAAAACTCGGCTAGATAATCTGAAAACATAGGTTTAGCGTAAGCCTTATTGAGCCAGTGGTCAACTCATTAAAGCTTGAGAATAAAGCCTATCAGGTGTAAAATAACTTACTAATGCTAAAATCAACTAAAAAATTATCTCAATACGATGTTGTAGTGGTAGGTGCCGGCCACGCTGGTTGCGAGGCGGCGATAGCTTCGGCTCGGCTTGGCGTTAAGACGCTACTAGTATCTACTGATCTTAGTAAAGTTGCGGCTCTGCCTTGCAACCCCTCAATAGGGGGACCGGGCAAGGGACACTTGGTACGCGAGATCGATGCCTTGGGCGGGGTTATGGGTAAATTATCAGATGCTAGCTGTATCCAAATGAAGGAACTCAACACCAGTAAAGGCCCTGCGGTAAGGGCTTTTCGAGCCCAAGTTGATATGGATTTATATAATCAAAATATGATAAGTGAACTCGCCAAGGTAAAAAATCTTGAATTTTTAGAGGACGAAGTTATCGCAATTGAATCAAAAAATAATATCATTACTGGTGTCAAAATAAAGAACAATAAAATTGTTCAAAGTAAAAATGTAGTAATTTGTAGCGGAACTTTTTTAAATGGTGAGATTGTAATTGGTGATGACATAGTGCGCAAAGGGGGCAGAATAGATGAGGATTCATCTGTTGGCTTGAGCGACTCATTGCTTGGTCTTGGCTTAGAACGGGGCAGGCTTAAGACCGGCACACCACCTCGTATCAGTAGAGCGAGCATTGATTATAGCGTGGTGACCACTGCTCCTGGTAGTGAGGGGGCTATTAGCTTTGCCCACCCAACCAAGGACTTGTTTTCGGCTAGCGAGCAGGTGCCTTGCTACTTGACTTATACCAACCCCGAAACCCATAAAATTATTTTAGATAATTTGACCAAGTCGCCAGTTTTTTCAGGCAAAATCACTCAGCGTTCACCACGTAGTTGTCCGAGCCTGGATCGTAAAGTAGCTAATTTTCCAGATAGAGACAGGCACCCAATATTTATTGAGCCAGTTGGCAAATTAGATGGGCTTTTTGCTGACTGGATGTATATTCAAGGTGGGTCATTAGCTTTCCCCCAAGAGCTTCAGGAGAGAATTATCCATAGCATTGCTGGCTTAGAAAATGCCAAATTTATTAGGTATGGCTATGCCGTAGTCTATGATTATTTTCTGCCACATCAGCTTAAGCTAAGCCTGGAAGTTAAAAAGATTAAGGGCTTGTTTTTGGCGGGGCAGCTTAACGGCACTACTGGCTATGAGGAAGCAGCTGCTCAAGGGCTGATGGCTGGCATCAATGCCGCACGCAGGGCGCAACACAAATCGACCTTCGTACTAGATAGAACCGAAGCCTATATCGGGGTCTTAATAGAAGACCTCGTAACCAAAATCCATGTTGAGCCCTACCGAATATTTACCAGCCGAGCCGAGTACCGGCTGTTGCTCCGTAATGATAATGCCGATTTAAGACTAAGCAAAAAAGGCTACCAGATAGGCTTGTTATCCCTAGAGAGGCTGAAGCGTGTCAAGCAAAGGCAAACCGCGATAGACACCGCGCTGAGTTTATTAAAACATAGGAAACTTCGTATTGGTGGGCGCTCTATCTCGGCCTATCAGTATTTGGCGCGACCCGAGAACAATCTAGCTTCTATCGAGCAAGAGTTTGGCATTGAAGTTACTGGCGAGATTGCCGAGCAGGTGGTATCGGAGGCTAAATATAGCGGGTATTTTGATAAGCAAAAACGCCAGGCCGAGCGCCTTAAAGACCGCCAGGCTCAGCCACTACCTGCCGATATGGACTATGCGACGATAGCCGGGCTTCGCAATGAGGCCAGATTGCGTCTCGCCGAAGTTCAGCCTGCCAATATCGCTCAGGCTAGCCAGATACAAGGAGTAACACCTGCTGATTTAACGATAATCTTAATAGCTGCTCATAGGCTAACTCATAGTGCGAAGTAATCTGGTATAATAATTTTATGTTTGAGCTAGACAGCTTTCTGAAAACGGTTGGTTATACTGGAATCTTCGCGATAGTCTTTGCAGAATCAGGCTTATTGGTGGGGTTTTTTTTACCGGGCGATAGTTTATTATTTACCGCCGGCTTTTTGGCCTCGCAGGGCTTTTTTAATATTACGTTGCTCTGTGTTGGTACTTTTATAGCGGCCGTACTAGGAGATAATGTCGGCTATCAATTTGGTAAAAAAGCCGGGCCGCGCATTTTTACTAAGCAAGATTCTTTAGTTTTTAGCAAAGATAATCTGGCTCGTTCTCAGGCTTTTTACGAAAAACACGGCGGTAAGGCGATTATCTTGGCGCGCTTTATACCTGTCGTACGTACTTTTGCACCAGTCATTGCTGGAGTTGGCACTATGAAATACAAAAGATTTTTTGTATTTAATGTGATAGGGGCACTGTTATGGGCAGTTGGGGTAACTCTGTTAGGGTATTTTGCCGGCAATGCCATACCAGATGTTGATAGGTATCTACTGCCGATAGTGCTAGTTATTATTTTCGCTTCTATTGTTCCGGGCTTATGGCATTTATTAAAGGACCAAGACAAGCGAGCCCAATATTTAGCCCATATTAAGAGCTCGGCATCTAAGATAAAAGCAAGGCGCAAAAAATAATGGGGGCGAGCTTGCACAAAATCAGCACCTTAACCAACGGGGTACGGATAATTACGCGTACTATGGATGATACCGAGAGCGTTACGGTGGCTTTTTTTGTCGGTGCCGGCGGGCGCTACGAAGATATGAAGACCGAATATGGCTCGGCTCACTTTTTGGAGCACTTACTATTTAAAGGCACCACTAAGCGCCCCGAAGCTAGGATTATTTCTGAAGAGGTTGATTCGGTGGGGGGATACATGAACGCCTACACAGCCGAGGACCACACCTGCTACTACATTAAATTACCCAAAAACTATGTTGGGCTGGCCTTTAATATTTTAGCCGATATCCTGACCGACCCGCTATTCAAGCCGGCAGAATTTGAGCGCGAAAGGAGTGTGATATTAGAGGAAATGAATGTCTATAAAGACGATCCTGGCCGTTATGTTTTTGATCTGGTAGGGGATTTATTGTGGCCCAAAGATAGCCTCCGAACCAACGTTATTGGTACTCCAGAAATCATTCAAGCCATGCCTCGCCAGATAGTAATTGATTATTTTAAGCATCTCTATTGTATGGATAATCTTGTCATCTCGGTTGCTGGTAATATCAGCCATATCAAGGCCGTAGAGCTATCCGAGGAGTTGCTCGGCTCATTTAACACTAAAGCCAGCCGGGGTTATCAAAAAATAAAACACGGGCAGTCTACTAGGGTCACAAATATTATTGAGCAAGATACAAATCAGACTCACATTGTTGTGGCTGGACTAGCACCGGCCATTGACGCGCAGGATGAGCCGTCGATGAAAATACTTAGTACTTTGTTGGGTTCTGGGATGAGTTCGCGCTTGTTTTTGAATGTGCGCGAGCGTAAGGCGTTGGCCTACACCATATATATGAGTTATAGCAATTTTATTGATACCGGTAAATTTGAGATATATGCTGGCGTCAGCAACGACAGGGTCGATGAGGCGGTCGGAGCCATTGCCGAGGAGCTAACCAAGGTGCGCACCGAGGGTATTGAGCGCAGGGAGCTGGAGAAAGCCAAAGAACAAGTCCGCGGGCGGATGATTATGGGCCTAGAGAGTAATTCAGCCGTAGCCGACATAATGGGGAGCGACCTAATAGTTGCTGGTAAGGCCTGGACTCTCGAGGAGATGTTAGCTCAAATTGATGGTACTACTATTGATTCGGTGGTTGAAGTGGCGCAGAAATATTTGAGTACTAAAGATTTACATTTTGCGGCTATTGGACCAATCGGAGATGATAAAGTAAAAAATATCGAGGCTTTGCTACGAAGCTAATCGTATAACTAAGGAGTAACTATGGAAAAATCACTGGTGTTGATAAAATCTGACGGAGTTCAGCGAGGCCTAGTCGGTAGAATAATTCAAAGGCTTGAGGATGTTGGCATGAAGATCGTGGCTATTAAAATGCTCCAGCCAAGCGACGACCATGCTAGAGAACATTATATTGATGTTGCCGAGAGGGTCAGTCAGGAGATCTTTATTTGTGCTAAAGATTATCTTGCTTTTGGCCCAGTGGTTGCTTTAGTTATCGAGGGGGTTGGATGTATCAAGGTTATTCGTAAGCTAGTTGGCTCAACTGACCCAGAAACATCTGCACCGGGCACAATTAGAGGTGATTTTGCTCATATGGGCTATGCTTGGGGGGATAGCAAGAAAAAGTCAATCCGAAATTTAATACATGCCTCAGGTAGCAGCGAGGAAGCTAAACGGGAGATAAAGCTGTGGTTTAGTAATGAAGAGCTCCATAGCTATCTGACAACAGCTCAAAAACACACTTTTTTAGATGATAATTAAAACTACCGCTTAGATTAACTAAACGGCAGTGTATAAAATTAGGCTTTAGAGCCTTCCCCCGGCACATGAACTTGTTATGGTCTTGCTAGGGCATGAGTGTAAAGTTG
>CALRDO010000026.1 GCA_943354915.1 Patescibacteria group bacterium UBA4664 | reverse complement strand
CTTTTGGCCTAGTAGGAAAGGTAGAAGCAATTGACAAACAGCATCGTACCTTCATGTCGAGACTTTCGAGCGATTGCCATGCTGAAGGCTCAATCGGCCGCCAGTAGATATGGACTAGAGGACCAAGATATCTTTGATATTGCCTCTTGTCTCACCAGGGAAGTTGCTGTAGCTAACTATGAAATGCTTGAATTCATGTACCCGAAGCTCAAAAAGTTTGACGCTTGGTCTGTTATACACGAGTCAGTCGAGGCGAGTAATCACTACTCACTGCTGATTTGTTTTTCAGACGCAGTCGGCAGATCAATGGAGATCTGGGAGAGTAGGCGGGATATGCCCAATTTCCATGTGTGGGAACACCACCCCTCGAATTATGATGTTCTGAGGACCTACATTTGGGCTCAAAACGATTTCCGCGAGATGGTCAATTGCCAGGCCCAGGGTCTTCTCAATTACCGTACGGCAATCGGACAGTGGCAGACAGCCCCCTTGTCAACCATAGGTATCCGCAACCCCAACCCCAACGAGATTGATAAGCCCTATGGATCCGAGCTATCACCTACACCATTAGAGCAGTTATGCGACTGGCTCTGCGAGGAGTATTCTCCAGCTCTCGGCACTATGCCGCTACCTAATCAAAAATACACTTGGTCGTAGACTCTTTTGCGGCGACTAACCAATGGCTCACTAACTGTGGGCCATTTTTATTTGACCTTTTTATGAGCTGGGTGTACGGTATTATAGCTCGGAGTTTTAGGTGCTAGTGAACCGAAAGGGATGGTTGTAATGCGCGATAAAGTTGTACTACTAGGTAGTATTAACCCGAGTGATTATCGATTAGTTCTTAGTGAGTTTAGCCATAGAGCGATAAAGCTTAAATTTGAAACGATACCTATCTCTGAATTCATTAACGATATTTCGGCAAAATCGATTCGAGCCAGTGGGCATATCAGAGTGAGAGACGACTCTAGCGAGCTTAGCAAATTCGATGAATGTATCGACTCTGCTAATATTGTGCAGTACTGGCTGGAGAACTGGTTTAAAAATAAATACCGCTATCTCTACAAACGGAGTATGCTAATTATTTTTAAATTATCGGACTACCAGTTAGTCTCTAGGGAGGCTGGTACTTATTATGAAAAAGAAATCAGCCATGAAGTACCGATGGTCGATCTAGACGTGCGCTACTCTCTGAGTAGATTCTGCGCCGAACTCGGCTAAAAGGACCCATAGCTCCACCAAAACCCCCTATCCTTGCATTAGGATGGGGGGTCTTTATATCTCCATGGTAGCCACAACCGGCATAAGTTGGTTCTACTAGCTACCTCCAATGACGCCTAGGTCAAAAGCGGGTATACTATAATTTATGATTAAGAAAGCAAAATCACCAGGTGCTAGCACCAGCAACCCAGCACCCAAAAAACTTCAGAAAAGCCACAAGCTGGTTATTGTTCTTATCTCAACTACCGTTGGCCTAGCAATAATAGCCGGGGGGCTATATTTAGCTACCGCGACCGACAAGAGCACCAACAGCACTCAGCCCAGCCCCGGCTCATCCGCTGCAGCTGACTTTTGTGCTATTTTTGCTGATATTGAGAAGCAAACAAGCGATCCCGACGCTGCATTGGACTCCGCAGAGGATTGGCAGGAGCGTATTAACTGGACCCAACGACTTGTGGCTGTAGCGCCCGAGCGGTTACGAGAACAAGGCAGTATCTATCTACAAATAGTCAAAGACCGCGCCGAGCTAATGGCCAAATATGATTATGTCTCAGTTCAGGGATTGCCCAGGGATATATCGACGCAGTTTATAGCCGACCATAAGGACGCTCAATTGCGGGCCAATGAACTCATTGACTACGCTACGACCAACTGCGGTGCAGCTACGTAGCCCAGGCAATAGCGCATTATAGTTTCCGTGCATCGGGCAAGAAACCCCTAGCCAGCTCCCGCGAGCACTACCGCGCCGTAAGACCAGCCAAAGCAGCCCTGCAAGGCTAATAACCAATCTGAACCCCAAGATAACAGTTAACATACGATAATTTAGGCATATAAAAATGATCAGCAGTAGCGGTCGGACGAAACCTTTGGCCTGCTTGGTTTGGTAATAAACTAAATATGGCAAATAAGCTTTTATGGGTCAAGCTTTAATAACTAATATTGCTACATTACAGCCTGTGCTAATTCTTTTTTGGTTGCTTAAGTTCTAGCACGACCATCCAAGCAAAGCGCCGCAAGAAGGGCAACTTAAAAATAATAGAATCTACGGCAGTCAAATATCTGAGTGTGGCTGGAAAGAACGCCTTGTTTCTAAATGGTACTGCTATTGAGCAGGGTTAGCTGGAGCTGCAGGTTGCTGAGGGGTTCCAGTCGGACTTGAAGGTGTAGTGGGGGTAGTAGTGGGGGTAGTCGGGGCGGCAACTCCGCAAGTAATCTTGGCGGCTTCTTCTTTTGATACGACGAACATTATCAAGTTGATCATCTGGTCGGTATCACCGAGCTTCGGTGCTTGCTGGGCAATATCAAAGTGATCCACTTGCCTGTCCTTAATAAGCGACATTAGCGTATTGGAGAACTGGTCTGGGTTTGCGAAGAGTGCCTTTACGCCCAGCGAATACTCAATAGCAATTACTTCTGTGTTTCGCACATCGTAGATTGGGCCAGACGGAATATTCTTCGGCTCAATATACTGCTTGCCACGGCCAGGAATACACTCATTAAGCACAATGGCCTCCTTAGGCAAGCTAATTGGCTTTTGGGTAACAGCTACTTCTACTGTCTTAGTTGCGTCTTTATTCTGCTTGCCAATGTAGAATGCACCGTAGTTTGATCCTGCGAATAGCGCAATGATTAATACAAAAATTAATATTTTCCTTGCATTAGAGCTTTTAGTTTGTGGCGGCGTGTGAGGCTGCGGAGATTGCTGCCCACTGCCTGTTAAGTTAATATGAGGGTTACCGGTACTATTGTTCTTGTCATTGTTATTAATATCCATAAGCTTTATTATAGTAGTGTATGTTTATCATTGTCAACACTTATAATAAAAATGTCCCACACACCCGCTTAAGGGTACTGCCAGCAACGGTATTATCGCCAAGTATTCCTGCCGACCTGCCAGGCAGTAGATTAATTAATAGCACACTATAATGGCGTTTCGATTACTACCCAGACTAAAAATATCCTCAAAAGCTTTGTTCTATTTTTTGTTGGTTTATTTGCTGCCGCTGCTTTTAGTGAGTATCGTTCTGGCTGACAGGGGCCGGTCCCTGCTACTTGATGCCACCATATCCAAACAAAAGGTGGTAGCTGCTAGCACTGCCGAGCAGGTCAATATTTTTCTCGACGATCGCATTAGGGCACTGGTTTTGGAATCAAAATTACTGGCTCTAGAAAAATCAGATGCTGGACTTGCCAGCAAGGATTTTGCTGCAATAATCAAACAAGACAAGGGCATCCAGGAGCTAATACTCTTAGACCCAAGAGGCATACAGCTAGTAAAAGTCGATGCCAATGGCTCGGATTTTACGGTGCCAGACCGCTCGTCGTCTGATGCGTTTAAGGCCGTCAGTTTTTTAGGAGGTAGGTATTTTGTAAGCCCCGTTAGCTATGGGCAAAACAACGAACCATCGATAACAATAGCTGTACCGATACTGCCCAGCAACCTCAGCCAGGCTCAAAACGAAGGCACCCGCTCGGCAGCTGAAGCAACAATCACCTCCGACAAGTTTCTTGGTGTTATCGTCGTCAAATACAATATCAGCAAGCTGTGGCAGAAGGTGCTTTCGACAAAAATCGGCAAGGGTGGCTACGCCTATGTCGTCGATAGTCTCGGTAACTTGGTGGCCCACCCAAATAACGACTACTTGTTCAAGAACCAAAAAATAGCCAATGTCGAAGCCGTCAAAAACTACATCAACGACAAATACGACACCACCATCACTACCTCAGAGCAGGGCGAAAGTGTCGTTAGTACGCCCACAAAGCTCTCCGTTAATAGCTGGGCAGTAATAGTTCAGGAGCCAGTTTCGAGTGTTTATTCGGGTATCAACTCGTTTATTGAGCTATCGGTGATTATTATCGTTTCGTCTGGTTTATTTGTGACAGCCTTGAGTTTGATATTCAGAAAACAGCTACTATAATGGCGATTCGATTACTACCCAGACTAAAGATTTCTGCAAAGGTTCTGGTCTATTTCCTGTTAGTTTCGCTCGTGCCGCTGCTTTTAGTGAGTATCGTTCTGGCTGACAGGGGCCGGTCTCTGCTACTGGAAGCCGCCATAAGCAAGCAAAGCGTGGTAGCTGACAGCATTGCCGGTAAGTTCAATATTTTTCTCGAAGATCGTATCAGGGGAGTGGTTTTGGAGTCAAAATTACTGGCCCTAGCAAGCTCCGACCCCACTCTTACCAGTAAATATTTAGCAGCATACATCGCGCAAGACGAGAGCATCCAGGAAGTAGTACTTTTGGACCCAAAAGGTATTCAGGTAGTAAAAGTCGACGCCAATGGCTCGGATTTTACTCCATCAGACCGCTCGTCGTCCGATGCGTTTAAGGCCATTGGCTTGCTGGAGGGTCGGCATTTTGTCAGCTCCGTCAGCTATGGGAAAGACAACGAGACATCAATTACGATCGCCGTTCCGATACTGCCCAGCAACCTAAGCAGGGCTCAAGACGTAAAAACTCGCTCGGCGGTTGAAGCAAAAATCACCTCCGATCAATTTCTTGGTGTTATCGTCGTCAAATACAACATCGTCGACCTATGGCAGAGTGTGCTCAAAACGCAAATCGGCAAAGATGGCTACGCCTATGTGGTCGATAGTCTCGGTAACTTGGTGGCCTACCCAGATCCCGACTTTTTGGCACAAAACCAAAAAATACCCGATGTCGAAGCCGTCAAAAACTACATCAACAACAATCTCGAAACCACCACCAACGACAATTTGGAAACCACCACCACCACCTCTGAAAAGGGCGTTAGTGTCGTTAGTACGCCCAGAAAGCTCTCCAGTAACAACTGGGCAGTAATAGTTCAGGAGCCCGTCTCGAGTGTTTATTCGGGCATCAATTCGTTTATTCAGTTATCGGTGATTATTATCGTTTCGTCTGGTTTATTTGCCATAGCCTTGAGTTTGATATTCCGCAAACAGCTACTCAACCCAATCAAGCAGCTACTAATCGGCACCAAGAAACTCTCCGAGGGTGACTTTGGCTACACCGTTACGGTTAAGTCTAACGACGAGCTGCGCTATCTGGCCGACACCTTCAATGGTATGTCGCAAAATATCAATAAGCTCGTCGGCGATTTGAAAATTAAAAACGCCGACCTCGACAAAGCCACCAACCAGCTCAGTGAGGCCAACGAAAAGCTTCAGCAGGCGGACGCCACCAAAGACGAGTTTATATCGATGGCCTCGCACCAGCTAGGTACCCCGCTGACGACAATTGAAGGCTACCTGAGTATGGTCAGCCAGGGCTACTATGGCGAATTAAACGAAAAGCTCGCTACAACTGTCAATAAAGCCCTCGGCCGGACCCAAGTCATGAGGAGCCTACTACTTGACTTTCTAGATGTCAGCCGCATGACGGCCAATAAGTTTTACCTCGATATCGAGCCAACTGATTTTAATAAAATAATCGGTGAAGAGGTCAGTGCGCTAGCCACTTCTGCAGTTGAAGCTGGCGTTCAGCTAGCCTACCATCCTCCGCACCAGCCGCCAGCGCTAATTAATATTGATGAACAAAAAACCCGCCAGGCCATCATGAATCTGGTTACAAATGCCATTAACTATACTGCCGGCGGAAAGGTTGATGTCTTTTTGCGCTACAACGACGCAGAAGCCCAATATACCGTAGTCGATAATGGTATTGGTGTGCCAGATAGTGAAAAGCCCAAGCTCTTTAGCAAATTCTACCGTGCTGGTAATGCCAAGGAAAGTCGTCCTTCTGGTACCGGACTCGGCTTGTACCTAGTAAGGCGCGTCGTAGAAGATCAAGGTGGCAGAGTTGTGTTCAAGAGTGAGCAGGGCAAGGGCTCAACCTTCGGTTTTATATTACCTCTTGATACAAACCTGCCTCTTGGTCAGTACTTGCCGCCGTCCAATAGTGCCGACGAGTCGGCTTGATGGAGCGCGCCATGAATAATTTCGAGCTGAATTTGCAAGAGAATTTGCAAGATTTGCAAGGACAGTCCTTGCAAATAACTTGCAAATAAGCGATGCCTGTCGGTGCCACAAAAAAAGCGTATAATTTAAGCTATGAATAATTTCGAGATGAAATGGGTCGAGTCGAATAATATATTAAAAAGCGATAGAGCATACCAAGTAAGGCAAGTTTATGTCTGGGCCATAGACAAAAACAAGAAATTTTTAGTCGTTTCAAAGGACGGGAACAATTGGCAGTTGCCGGGAGGCAAACCCGATACGAACGAGCCGATGGTGGCGACAGCCAGTAGGGAGATGCTTGAAGAGACAGGCGTCAATATTAGCAATCGTATTAGAGATTTAGATTTTTTTGGATACTACAAGGTTAGAGATTTAAGAAGCGACGCCCCTCCATTTTTGCAGGCTAGATTTGCCCTAGATATGCAAGGGAGCAAAGCCCTCAGCTATTTTCATACCCGCAATGAGGATCACGAGCAGCAGCAGAGTGAAACAATCAAGTACATCAGGCTTGTCGATGGGGCAGAGGCAGTACAATTAATACCCTGGCTTTCAGAGGCCGGCGAGTACAAGTACCTCAAATTGCATAACCTAATTTAGTATAATAAGTTTTGCAAGTTTGCAAGGACTTTCCTTGCAAAACTAAAAAAGCGTATAATTTGAGCTATGAATATACAACAAGCCTACGATAACTTTAGCCCAAGCCTAATACCGGCCGAGCAGTTAGCTAACCCGCAACTAGCCGAGCAAATTGCAACCAGCCGCTTCGTTGTTTGTGGCGAGGTCCACGGCGCCACCCAAAACTGCGATGTACTCTATTCGCTGATCACCCACTATGGCATCACAAGCCTGGCGCTAGAGTTGTTTGCCGAAACCTGCAAAGCATTCATCGATTCTTGCATCGCTGGGCAGCCAAATTTCGAGCTGATTGACGCAGACTATTTCATAGCCAGCGTAATGTCAGTCGAGATGGCCAAAACTCTGGCAGTTTTGGTGAACGAGAAAAAAATATCTGACATTCATTACACCAACGGCAATACCGAACAAGCCAAAGCGCACAACAT
>CALRDO010000025.1 GCA_943354915.1 Patescibacteria group bacterium UBA4664 | reverse complement strand
GTTAATATCCCCCACGGCATCGACAGCGTAGCTAGGGGTGGCAGTACCAACCCCAATACGCGTGTTGGTGGTATCGACATTAAAAGCCGTAGTGGTGCCGGCGGCATTGAGGACCCTAAAGGCCGAGGCCGAGTCGGTGCTGGTGGACTGTGTGGTTACTTGGGTGCCAGTATCGGTGATGGAGCCATCGCCAATGCTCTGTAGGCCGGTAAATTTGGCGACTTTGTTGGTGGTGCCTCCGAGTGTGGTAACCCCTCCACCAGAGCTAGCGCAGTTGCCGACGGTGGTACAAATGCCGTAGGTGCCAGCGGCAGTAGCGGCATCGAAATTGTAATTGACATTACCGATCGGTGCCCCACTAAAACCAATGGTAGTCACAAACCCTCCGCTGTTTGATGCCAGTGTGGTCGAGCCGTTGCCCTGCAAGGCCAGCGACTGCGTGGTGGTACCAACGGTCAGACCGGTAGTGGTAGCGATGGTGTTGGTAGTGATACCAGCGCTAAAGGCGTTGGTACCGCTAAAGGTTTGGTTGGCGCCCAGTAAAGCGACATTGGCACTGAGGCGGGCGTCGGCCAGGCTGCCAGAGCTAATGTTGCTGGCATTGAGGGCTGTCAAAAGAGAGCCGTTGAGAGCTGGTAAGCCGCCTGTGCCGTTGAGTTGCACGAGCTTGTTGGCGACATTAAAGGTATTGCCCTGCAAGGTTACATTGGCACTCAGGCGCAGGTCGTTAAGGGTGCCAGCCGAGATGTTGCTGGCGTCGAGGTTGGTCAATGCAGCGCCGTTGAGGACCGGCAATTCGCCAGCCGGTCCGAGCTGGACGAGCTGGAAGGCTCCATTAAAGATGTTGCCCTGCAAGGTTACATTGCTAGTCAGGCGGGCGTCGGCCACCGTACCGCTAGCTATATTGGAACCGTTGAGGTTGGTGATGCCAGATCCGTTGCCGTTAATGGTGCCAGCAAAGGTGGCATTGCCGGTGGTATCGAAGGTCAGGCGGGTGATGCCGTTGGTGCGGAAGGTGAGGTCGAAGTTGTCGTTGGTACCGACAGACATCGCCGCTCCAAAGCTGTTGCCGGGGGTATTAACGCAGGTTGGGCAGGCTCCGCCTGGTTGCCAAATAAGGTTGCCGGTACCGTCGTTGATGAGGCTACCAGCAGCTTGCGACCCGGGCATATTGTAGGTCAGGGAGTTGATCGTGAGGGTGCCGGGTAGCACTACTGCTCCGGTAAAGTTGCTGCTGCCGCCAAAGCTGTTGGAGCCCGTAAAAGCTTGGTTGGCGCCCAGTAAGGCGACATTGGGGCTCAAGAACTGGTCGCCAAGAGTGCCAGCGTTGATATTGCTGGCGTTTTGGTAAAAGCTACCAGGCTGGGAATTGAGAGTTTGGGCATTAACATTGGTTAGGTCGGCTCCATTACCACTGAAGCTACCGGCTGTTAGGTTGTTGGTAATATTAGCATCACCATTAACTTGTAATAGTCCGGTAGTATCGGCACTAGTTGAGGTAGTATTAAAGCCAGCTAAATCTACACTAGTAGAGCTAATGTTATTTGAGACTCGGCTTTGTTGGAGCTTTTGGTAGCTCTTTTGATAGCTATTGTAAGTAATAAACAGGCCAATGCTAGCCAACACTAAAAGCCCCAGTACAGAGCCTAAGCCAATCAGCTTGCTATTAAAGCGTTTGGCTTTTAGCTGGCCAGGGATAGCAGTTGGTTTGGCGGTGAGAGTAGAGAGGGGTGTAGCGCCAGTAGCTGATGATTGCTGAAAGGTATTCTCGGAGATGATTGGGGTAGCCTCAACCTGCCCGGACATTAGGTTAGGCCTAATACCAGGCTTATTTGGAGTATTGAGTTTGGCGCTTGAGGACGCATTAAAACTATCCTCAATAGGTTTAGTTGATTGAGAATTAGTCGGCTTAGATTGTGGTGTTTGTTTATCGTTCACAGATACTATTAAATTACTTAAATACCCCCTAGGCTACACAGACTTAGCCTTGTGTATAATTGTAGTGCTTTTGACAGATAAGCACAAGGGGTAATGGGCGATGATTTCTAGAGTACTTTGGGGCCTAAATATTGGCAAACAACCAAACTTGGTCGTTATTGACTTGAATAATGCCTTTTTGCATCGAAAACTCCTTGTCGCCTGCTGGGGTTTGAACAGTTACGGTGCAGGGCACCAAAATGGTCAAAAAATCTTCATGCTTAGCTAAGATATCAAAGGGGCCTGAAGCATTTTGGGCACTTAAGGCTAATGCCGGGCCATCGAAATAAGTATTAAATGGCGAGAAGATTTTAAGTGGGAAGGTTTCGTGTAGTTTCATTGTGGTAGCTTCTAATTATCCCCCATTAACAATACTATCGATTTTATCTAAAAGTTCCTTGCGGGATACATACTCACCAGGCACTCCCGTGCGTTTTTCCATAACAGCCATATTTTGATTAAAATATGCTATTAACTCCTGCGCCCTGCGGAAATAATTTTGATCTATTAACGATAGCTCCCCCTGGCCAATAATAGCTACGATGCCCTCTAGGGATTTATATTTGTGCAATATCTTTTGGACTTCTAGCACCAGCGAGGCGTGCTGTTTGCCGACAATTTCAGGGATTAACAAAGAGGAGCTAGTTGCGAGTAAATCTACTGCGGGGCGCATACCTTGCTCATAGGCATCGCGGCTTAAGACAATCACACTATCGAGTTGTTTATTGATTTCTATAACTGCCGGGTCGCTAGTATCATCAGCTGGTACAAAAATATTCTGCACCGATGTAATTGCGCCGATATCAGATGTTGAGAGGTTTTGCTGGAACCGACTAATATCAGTAAATAGGGTTGGCTGGTAACCCCCTTCCGAGCTAGACTCGCCAAGCATGGTCGAGAGCTCATTGCCAGCTTGCAAGAACCGATAAACATTATCCACAAAGAGTAGCACATCCTTTTTGCTACTATCGCGCATATAGCGGGCGACAGTAGTGGCACTCCTAGCCACCAAAAATCGCAACGCCGCGGAATCATTCATCTGCCCTAGATATATAATGGTGTTTTTCATGGTATCGTTTTCGTCGAGTGTTTGCTTCAGCTCATAGGCCTCACGGATACGCTCGCCAATGCCGACAAACATCGAGATCTCTTTGCCACTCTTGGCGACATTGTGCATCATTTCGGTAATTAAAACTGTCTTGCCGACACCCGCACCACCAACAATCCCTACCTTCCGACCCCTAACGAACGGAGCAAAAAAATCAATTACTTTTATGCCTGTCTCAATAATAGAGTTAGTGGTACTCGGGCGATAATGGCTATTAGTATCATCCTCAACGGGGATACAATCGGGGTTCTTGAGTAGGGCGCCCCCATCTATGACTTGCCCAAAACTATTAAAGACTCTACCCATAATTTGTTCACCGACCGGCAACAGCAAACTCTCGCCGCGCGAATAAAACTGCTCATTCTGCTTGATATTGTATTCACTTAAATTCAGTAGTACCAGCACATCACTCTTTTGAACGCCGACGAGCTCTAGCCTGACTTCTTTATCCTCCTCTAAAAAGAAGATCTGCCCAATTTTTGGCTGGATACCCTCGTATTCGGCCCGGACTATTAAACCGTTAATGCTCCTAGCTGTTGCTTTGGTGTAATTCATGCCACTACCTTTCTTGGCGCGCCATACCGCCTATTTGATTCGTCGCTCTCATAACGCCTAAGCTTAGAATAGCGTCTCTCTAAACCCTTGGCCATACCGTCCGCCTTACTGCTCGCAGCACTCATGGCATTAAAGCGACTCGACAATTGAGCTAGGTTTGATTCTAAAATAATCTCGGTTAGGATTGTACTAATCATCATCTGCTCTAAATAATCTACTACCTCGCCAACCGATGGCTCAAAAATACAATTATCTTTATAGATAATCTCGTCTTGGTTGAGTTTTCTGTCTTGAGCACCTAATTTCTGGACCGTCAATCGTAACTCAATACTAAATACTTGTTGAGCCGAAAGCGAATCGTAGCTTGGGTAATAAACAACTGGCTTTTGGTAACGCAAAACAGCCTCGACAATCTCTGCAACATCAATAGGCTTACCAACCTCCGGGAAACGCATAGTTTTAACCGGGCTAATATTGTGCTGTAATAATAAGCTTTGGCCGTGCATACCAAGTACAAAAAAGTCCGTATTTTTTGGGTCAACTTCGCTTAGTACCTGCGCGATAAGGTGAGTATCAACTTCGCCCGTTAGCCCGGCGTTGGCTGTAACTAATATCACAGCCTGCTTATCAGACTTGGCAGTGGCAGCAGTAGTCTGCTTCGCATCCTTATCGGAGACTCGTAGCTGACTATACATTGCCCACAAACGGCTAAAGAAATCTCTAGATTTTAATACTTCATCTTTAATTTGAGTAATTCTGATTGAAGCAATATTTTCTAAAATGTGGGCAATAGAACCGACCGAACGGGTGTTTTCTAAGCTGGCATGGATTTGGTTAGACTTCTTCATCTAGGTTGGCCTGGCACTTTTCTTAATTAAATCTTGGACTAAACTATCAAGCTGTGGAGTGGTGAATTCTTTATCTGGCTTAATTTTATCGACCTCTTCTTTTAACCAAATAACATCTAGCGAAGTAGGGTCGTTGGTCTTTAAAATTACCTCCAGCAGGACTCTTTCCTGATAAAAATTATAATACTCGCTATAATCTTGCTGGATTGCTTCATAAATCCGTTGCCCCACCGCAACTTCCAGACGGCTAGCTTCGCTAATCTGCTCGATAAAACTAGTCATCTCTTTGGCTTTTTTATATCGCCCAATTGCTTTTATAACTGCTTTAGTAATGTCGTGGGAGATGATTGAGTTTCGGCCACCGCCAACACGACTGACCGAAAGGTCAGTATTGATTGCCGGCCTAATGCCCTCATGCATGGCTTCGGTGTCAAATACAATCTGCCCATCGCTCATAGATATTAAGCTGGTTGCCTGATAGTCAGTAAGGTCATTATTGGGGGTACTACCAGCTACAAGCACCGTCTGGGTAGCATTGGTCGCGCCTAATTTGCCAGCCCTTTCTAGTAGTGCCGAGTGCACATGGAACATATCCCCCGGGTAAGCCTCACGGCCGACATTTTGATTGAGCAGTAGTGCCATTTCGCGGTAGATTTTAGCGTGATTTGTAAAATCATCATAGATTATTAATACATCCTGCTTGTTATACCAAAAATCTTCGGCGATAGCACACCCAGCATATGGTGCTAAAAAGCCTATTGGCAATGGCTCGGCGCTATCGGCAACTACCAAAATAATATTTTTTAGTACCTTGGCTTCTGTAAAATGCTGAACTATTCTAGATAGTTCATTGCGAGCTTTGGCGACCAAAACATAAACCACTATTTGCCCAGCTCTAGCTTGGTGGATAGCAGTCTGGACCATAAAGCTTGTTTTGCCACTCTTAGAATCGCCCATTACGGCCATCCTTTGGCCCTTCACTAAAGGTAAAATAACATCAACAAGGGTTACTCCGCTTTCGAGTGGGTCTTCAACCATACCGCGATCCTTAAACCCCGGTGCCGGCCTAAAATAGGCGCCTTCTTTTTTGGTTGGGATAAACCCCTTACCGTCGAGTGGTTTGCCCAGGGGATTAATTATCCTGCCCAGCAATTCCTTACCGACTGCCATTCGAAACTCATCCTTGTATAATACCGCTAACTCATTGGCATAAATAGGTGTGGTGTTGATAAGTAAAATATCTAAACTATTATCATGTATCTGCCAAACAACACCCTGCGCTCCTCCTGAAAATAGCACTACTGAATATACCTTGACGTCTGGGATAGGTGAAACATTAACAGTAAACCCGCTCAGCGCAATAACCTCACCGGTAGGCTGGCCTTTTTTGATTAAACCTGCAAAGACTTTGTTATCAAGCATTTTTTAACCTCGTAACCAGCTTTTGTTGGTTCTGGCGCAAAGCTTTTGCCAGCGACATATCAAAAACAGCCGTCTTGGTGCGGACCACGCAGCCCGCCAAGAGCTCTGGACGGATAATAAAATGAACCAAAAGCTTAGGGTCTAATTGTCGCCGCAGGCGCATCATCAGCTCCGCACGCTCGTCATTGCCCGGGGCACTAGCTAGAGTCATGGTGATTTCGGGTGATTCGTCGAGCAGGGTATCGATAAACTTCAATAGGTCATTGATAGTTGCGACATTGATCTTGCCCACACCATTAGCCACAGCCAGCTCCTGAAGATTATTACTAAAAACAATATTTTTGGGTGAACGCAGATTACGCAAACGGCTAAGCTCACTTTTGAGTTGCCGTAATTGGCTGGAATTATAAATACTTTCTGGCAACCTATACGGCATTAGTTATGTCCTTTTTAATAGCATCTTTATTGGCCTCGATGGAACTATACAGATAATCTTTTTGTTGCTGATAGTCGAGGTCGCCGGCCACCTCGGCTAGGTAGCTGATCATTATTTCAGCTATTTGCTGGTCGGTATTATTTAAAACTTTTTGCTTAATTTTGAGCTGCTCATCGGTGAGGCTTTGCTGTAAATCCTTAGCCTGCTGTTGTCCTTGGCTAGCAACCATCTCGGCCTGTTTCTTCATATTGGTATCAGCTAGGTCCATTGTCTTTTTAAACTCCCGGAGCTGTTGAGTGGTAATACTCTGCAAATTTTTTGCAAAATTAGCTCCTATCGTCTCAGACTGGGATTGCAAGGTTTTTTGTAGTGTGGTGATTTCTCTGGCAACAGCCTTCTCTATTTTTTCTTGAGCGTCAGCTTTAGCTTGCCTGCCGATATTGGTCAGGTCTTGGCTACTACTTTGATTGCGCTTGCCTCTTGAGCCTTTTATATACTGCCCCGCCAGCAGACAAAATATAAAGAAAGTCGCGACGGAAATTATTGTTAATATTACTAGTATTGTGTCTGTCATTTTTTATCCTCTAATTATTAATAACATTATAGTCAAAGCGATCGCCAAAATTAATACTACCACTCCAAAGACCTGTAAAAGCCCCAGATATATCTCGCCCTTTGAAAGTGGGTTACGCCCTATCGATCGAATGCCATTTGATACCCCAGAATATAAAATTACCATTGATGCAATAACTGCTACGGCAAAGATAGCGACGGCAATGATTGTTCTTGGCACCGAGACGTCATGCCCTGCGGCACCCGTGAAGACACTTTGGAAAGGGAGTAGCGCCTTTGGAACATCAGCGGCTTTAGGTGTAAAATCGTTGCGAGCAACTAGGATTTGAATTGTCCCAAGCGTAGTTTGTTTTTTTGTGCCATCCTTGGTAGTCACATCTCTGGTTTGTGTGCCAGCATTAGTGGCGCTAAAGTCTTGCTGGGCAGAGCCCATTGCTCGACCTGCTTCGGTAGCCTTCATTAATACCCCCGAAAGTGGCGATGGCACTAATTGGTCGCCATTTTTGATATCACCATTGAGGTTACAAACAAAGGTGCTTGCCACACCACTAGTAACTACCTGCGCTTGATCTGGGTTGGTGCTTAAACTAACTGCCACCTGATCTTGCAATACCGCAACACCCAACAGGTTGTCTTGGTTGTCCTGATTAGCGGCATGTAATGTATCTCCCAAGAGCGAAACAGACATACCTGCCAGGATATTACCGCTTACCTTATAGCCCTGGGCGACGCCGTTGGCCGCGGATAATTTAATAGGCAGTAAAATAAGTAAGATAGCAATAACAATAGCCAAAAAAGCTACTAACTTAATCTTCAGATGTCTTAAATAATACATTTATCTCGCATCCAAATATACTTATCCTTATAATAAGATTATTATATCAAGATAAGCTACAAAAATATAGATAAATCTTATG
>CALRDO010000024.1 GCA_943354915.1 Patescibacteria group bacterium UBA4664 | reverse complement strand
TTTTACTATGATGTTTTGGTTGATAAAAACTTTACTGAAGACGATTTGAGCTCAATTCAGGCTGGTATGCAAGAAATCATCGCCAAGAATCTGCCATTTGAGCACGAAACATGGCCAATTGATAAGGCAATTGAGTATTTTGAATCTAACAAACAGCAGTTTAAGGCTGAATTGCTAAAAGACCTTAAAACAAAAGGATCAACAGCTATTTCAGATGCGGGCGATACTGATCTTATAGAAGGGTCTAGGGCGAGCGTAACGGAAGTTAGCATTTACAAAACAGGCAATTTTATTGATTTGTGCCGTGGGCCCCATATTGCTAGTACCTCAGCAATATCACCTAATAGTTTTAAGCTCACTAAGCTTAGCGGAGTTTACTGGAGAGGCAAAGAAACTAATCCCCAGATGCAACGACTATATGGGCTGGCTTTTGCATCTGAGCAAGAGCTTAATGACTATTCGCAGTTAATCAAAGAAGCTGCCGAGCGCGACCATCGCAAACTTGGAGCAGAGCTGGATTTGTTTGTACACTCCGACCTAGTAGGCGCCGGCTTACCATTATTTACACCTAGAGGAACAATATTAAGAGATTTGCTTAATGATTTCTCTCAATCGTTAAGACTCAAGGCTGGTTTTGAAAAGGTTTGGACTCCACATATCGCTAAAACAGAGCTTTATAAATCTTCTGGCCATTGGGATAAGTTTGGAGATGAGCTGTTTTTGGCAAAAAGCCAGCAGTCCAGCGATGTATTCGCCCTAAAGCCAATGAACTGCCCACACCATGCCCAGATTTTTGCTAGTAAGCCTAGGAGTTATCGTGATTTACCCGTTAAATACCTCGAAACTACTACAATCTACCGAGATGAAAAGAAAGGCGAACTTCAGGGCTTATCTAGGGTCCGATCTGTAACTCAAGACGATAGCCATGTTTTCTGTAGAGACAATCAAGTTGAGGAAGTTTTGGGAACGCTACTGGACATCACGAAAGAATTTTACAAAGCTTTTGGTATGAGTTTTTCAGCCAGGCTTAGCCTTAGAGATGAGTCAGCCACTTATTTGGGGAGTAAGGACCTATGGAAAGATGCCGAGATGGTTCTGCGTAAGGTCGCCGATGACCATAAGCTAGAATATTTTGAAGAAACAGGTGAGGCCGCCTTTTACGGACCCAAAATAGACTTTATGGCCAAGGACTCGATTGGCAGAACACACCAAGTAGCAACCGCTCAGCTCGACTTTGTTCAGCCCGAACGATTCGGCCTGAGCTATACCGATAGTGACGGGGCTGACAAGATACCGATGATGGTTCATTTTGCATCGCTAGGCTCCATAGAGCGCTTTTTGAGTGTTTATATCGAGCACATCGCCGGGGCATTCCCGCTATGGCTGGCACCAGAGCAGGTCAGGGTAATACCGATTTCTGAAAAATTCGAGCAGTACGGCCAGACTGTGCTCAGTGCACTTTTAGGCAACGGAATTAGAGCTTCAATAGACAATGCCTCAGACTCACTCGGCAAGAGAATCCATAATGCTGATAAGCTCAAGCTTCCATATCTACTGGTGGTCGGTCAAAAAGAGCAAGAATCTAATCAAGTCGCCGTTCGCAAGTATGCTATCGGAGATCAAGGTTCGAAAGACCTCGAAGCACTGATTAGTATGCTACTTGGCGACATCAGTAACCGCACTAATAGCTAGATTGGCCTTTATAAACTATGTCTAAAAATCCGAAAATGATAGTTATATTGGGCCCTACGGCATCTGGTAAGTCGGCCTTAGCGATGAAGCTAGCCAAAAGATACGGCGCCGAAATAATCTGCGCCGATTCGCGTACAATTTACAAGTATCTCGATATCGGAACCGCCAAACCAAGCATTCAAGACCAAAAAGAGATTAAACACCACCTTCTCGATGTGATTGAGCCAAATCAGAGCTACACTGTTGTAGATTTTAAAACACTCTGTGAAAAAACAATTACTGATATACAGCGAAGAGGCAAGCTCCCACTCCTGGTAGGGGGTAGTGGGATGTATATTGACGCAGTTTTGTACAATTACCAATTTAGGTCTGCAAAAACCGGACTAAACATCAAAAACATGACTGACGAGCAAAAAATTGCCAAAGCCCAAGAACACTACCCCGCCGAGACTGCCAAAATAGACCCTAGCAACATTCGCAGAATCAATCAGTTATTGACTCACGGCCCCACCATAACTAACGATAGGGAAACTATAAAAATAGACTGTGAAATAATTGGTATCGATATTAAAAAGCTTTTATTAAAGCAAAATATTGCTATTAGGACCAGCCAAATGTTGAGCAATGGATTTATACAAGAGGTTGAGAGTATACGTAATAACTATGGGCTAGATTGTAAGGCTTTAACTACTATTGCCTACCAGCAAGTTGGTAATTATCTTGACAATAGGATCGGTAGGCAAGAACTTAGCCGGAATATCAATAAAGCCACCTCTGATTTGGTAAAAAAACAATTAACTTGGTTCAAGCGCAATAAGCATATCATCTGGGTTGAAAATTTTTCAGAGGCCGACAAGGTTTGCTCTGAATATTTAAATGTTATCTGATACAATAGAGCTTATGCGTAGTTTATTAGCGATACTAGCGGCTAAGACCGCCTTTAGAATTAACCGGCTGACAGGTACAGGCGGAACTTCCTTGCCGGGGGTTATTGCTCAAAAGATAGATAGAGATATCCTGCAAAAATTGGTTAATAATAATTTTCCAAGGGGTATAATTGTGGTCACTGGTACAAACGGTAAAACTACTACAACTAAGATGATAGCAGATATCCTAGAGGCTAATGCTGTTAGCTATGTACATAATCGGACTGGTTCGAATATGGAGGGGGGGCTTATTGCATCTATGGCTATGGAATCAAATATAGCAGGTAAGGTTTCTGCAGAGGTAGGAATTTTTGAGGTAGATGAGGCTTTTGTACCAAAGATTTGCAGGGCTATTAAGCCTGATATACTTTTAGTAAATAATCTTTTTAGAGATCAGCTAGATAGGTATGGAGAACTCGACAGGATAGCCAAAAACTTTAGGGATCTAATCGAGGAATTAGATTCTACGCAGTTAGTTTTAAATGCCGACGACCCTTTGGTTGCGAGCTTGGGTTATGAGCTAGAAAACAAAAAAAAGGTAACTTATTTTGGCATAGGGGACTATATTGGTCCAAAATTAGCACACGACAGGACTGCTGATAGTATTTTTGACCCCTTTACGCAAGAGAAGTTGTATTATACACAACAATATTTTAGCCATATGGGCAAATATCGTGGCAAAAGCGGCGCTTTTAGAAGGCCAAAGCCAGATTACCAAGCTAATAACCTGAAACAAAGTGGCCTTACTATTGAGTTTAATATTAATAACTCTAATCAGCTCGTAAAGCTTAATATCCCTGGTATTTTTAACGTTTATAACTCCATGGCAGCTTATTCTACTATTAAGGTAGCCCTAAATTTTGAGGATGACTTGATTATCAAGGCAATATCTGGTGCTTCGGCCGCTTTTGGACGCTCGGAAGTTCTCAACTACAATGGCCGGGAAGTTTTGCTGCTACTAATTAAGAACCCAACCGGCCTTAATCAGGTTATTCAAACCTATTTATTAAGCGAAAACGATAGGTTGTTGGTATTTATAATCAATGATAACTATGCCGATGGGCGTGATATTAGTTGGCTATGGGATTCTGCACTCGAGGATTTATCAAAGTATAAGGGTAAAATAATGGTTGGAGGCTCTAGGGCGGATGATATGGCCTTAAGGTTAAAATACGCCGGGAAAAAGGATGTTTTATCTGAACCCAACGAAGAGCTGTTGTTAAAATTAATTCTAAAGCATACAACTAAGCGCAGTAAGATATTTATTTTGCCTACATATACTGCGATGCTATCCGTGAGAGGTAAAATTGTAGCCAGCGATGAAGTTTTAAAGGAGTATTGGCAATGAGGCCTATTAAAATCGTCCATTTGTATCCAGAACGCATGAGTATATATGGTGATTATGGTAATATAATTGCCCTTAGTAAGCGTATGGAATGGCGAGGGATAAAAAATATTGTCGAGAATATTGAGGCGGGAGTAAGTATCCCAAAAGATGCTGATTTATTATTTATTGGAGGTGGGCAGGATAAGGGCCAGGTGATTGTAGCTGAAGACTTGGCATCAAAAGCCAAGCAGATTAAGGATTTTGTAGAAGCTGGCGGACCGCTCCTGGCAGTCTGCGGTGGCTACCAGCTACTTGGGGAGTATTTTATTAGTAGTGAATATGGCCAGCTACAGGGTACCGGTCTTTTTAATGTTGTTTCTAAGGGGACAAGCACCAGGATGATAGGCAATATTGTGGTTCATTCAGAGAAGTTTGGTGAGCTTATCGGTTTTGAGAACCACAGTGGCTCCACTGAGTATATCGGTAAGGCCCAGCCACTAGGGGTAGTGAAGCGAGGCTATGGCAATAACCCAGATGATAAGCTAGAGGGCATAATATATCGTAATGCCATAGGAACATATATGCATGGCTCATTTTTACCTAAGAACCCGCGCGTCTGCGATTGGTTAATAGCAAAGGCAATCGCAAAGTCTTCTCAGTCGATCCAACTTAAGACGTTGAGTAATACTTTAGAAAATAGGGCTCGCGCGAGCGCCCTAAAAAGACCATAATAATTTATTCACTATGGGGTAGATTTATTATTCAATTGCTCGTATAATAGCTTTTATAACCTGTAAATTGTTAATAGAATACAATTTTTAGGCACTAGGAGAGGTAAAAATGTTTGAACAATTGTTTGGATCGAAGACACGCGTTAAGCTACTGAGCTTATTTTATAATAACCCAGACCGCCCTTTTTATGTTCGTGAAATTACGCGCAAGATTGACGAGCAAATTAACTCTGTGCGCCGTGAGCTTCAGAACTTACTAAACATTGGGATAGTTCGTTCGGTTAGCCAAAGCAATCGGCTCTATTATGAGGTGAATAGTAAGTACAAGTTTCATAAAGAGTTGCAGTCTATTTTTCAACGGATTCCTGCTAAAGCGAAAATGCTTAAACAGACCAAGGAGGAAGACCATGTTTTAAAGGGGCTGCAGAGAGCAGGTAACGTCCGAATGGCTTTCTTGACAGGCGCTTTTGTGCGTGGCAGTCACCAGCAGATAGATATATTTATAGTTGGAGATATGAACAAGTCGCAGTTGGCTAAAGTTGTCGGGGATATGGAGAAAGAGATGAACCGAGAGCTGAATTACGCAGCAATGACAATCGAAGATTTTGATTACCGGCGCAACCTTAATGATAGGTTTTTGACAGATATATTAGATGAAAATAAGATGATCTTGGTCGATAGGCTTGGTGTATTTAGTAAGACTCCCGCTAAAGGCACTGCTAGCCAGGAAGAAACCACCACCATTAGTGTTGCTGCCAGCGAAGAAGTGTCAAATGCTGAGCCACCACTATAATCATCTGGCGCTGTAGGGCTTTTATTTGGTACAATTAAATCTATGGATATTACTTTCTCTAACAAAAACACCATTAAAATCTCTGGCAAAGGTGCCGATGTTGCTATTAACGCTAGCGCTGGTACTAAAGCCGACCTGCTACTATTTACTGACTCCAGTACTAAAGCTGTGCCCGAGAAGTCGTTTTGTGGACCAGGTGAGTATGAGGTAATGGGGATAATGGTCGATGGTGTAGAAATAAGCGCTAGCAATACCGCCTACAGCCTAGTGGTAGATGATATGCACATAACCTATGCCGTAGGTCTCGAAGCAATCCTGACAGATGCTCAGCTAGAGCGCATGGATGGAGTAGATGTATTGATTATATCGGTCCAGGACAGTAAGGCCGATTTGATGAACAAGATAATCTCGCAGGTAGAGCCAAAGGTTTTGATACCAATCATGGACTCCGAGCTAGAGCTAGCCAAAATTAAAGCCGAATTCGGTAAAGACACCGAACCAATTGATAAGTATAAGGTCAGCAAAAAGGATTTGCCATTAGACAATCAGCAGCTTGTAATACTTAAATAGATATTATTAATCTTTCAGCTCTAACTAAATAACCCCTCGAGAGAGGGGTTATTGCTTGGCTGGCTCGACTGCCGGTTGGTCGATTTGCTTCTGGTACTTGTTGAGGGTGCGGATGGTACTAGCAGCGAGGCGGAGCTTGACCTTTTGGCCGTCGATTATGAGAGTTTTGGTCTGCAGATTGGGCTTCCAGGTACGCTTAACATGCCGCTGTGAGTGACTCACATGGTTTCCGAACTGTTTTCCTTTGCCTGTTAGATCGCATCTATATGACATAACCCGAATATATTAACATATCAGTTGGGTTTAATCAATATCGCTTTTATATCATGTTAAAATTAAACTATGGATATTTTTGCTACCCTAATAATGTACTTAGTGATCTTGGTTATTGCATTAACTGTGCATGAATTCAGCCACGCCTGGGCCGGGCATATGCTTGGGGATATGACAGCTAAGAATGAAGGTCGGTTAACCCTTAACCCGGTAAAGCATATCGATCCTTTTATGACGCTACTTTTGCCCTTAGGGTTGATTCTGCTTGGTAGCCCCGTGGTGTTTGGTGCCGCCAAGCCAGTACCATTTAACCCCTATGCTGTTCGTTATGGCAAATGGGGAGCCGCTTTGGTGGCTTTTGCAGGTCCGGCCAGTAATATTTTAATGGCGCTAATTATTGGCCTCTATTTAAGATTCGTAACTGTACCAGGACTGGGTGGGGTCTTTTTGCTCCAGTTCGTACTGGTCAATGTCGCTTTTTTTGCATTTAATATGATTCCATTCCCGCCTTTGGACGGCAGTAGATTGCTCTATGCAGTATCGCCGCCAGCTTTAATGGATGTATTAGATAAAATCGAGCAGTATGGCTTAATAGCGGTATTTGCTTTTATATTTATATTCTTTAGATTTATTGACCCAGTTTTTACGATGATTGTTGGTTCAATTGCCACAAGCATCCTCGGCCAACCAGCTTTCTAGGTGGTTTAGATGCCCCAGTGCTTACGATATTTGCTATCTGCGTCGATAGCTTGAGCAACAATTAGCCGAAGTTCATTTTTAAGACCGAGCTGCTTGCGGATACTAATAATTAATTTGGCTGGGTTATAGGGGATAAGCCAAAGTCCTTTAGTATAATTGATGAAACCATGCCGCTTGAGGGTCAGGATGAGTTGGTTCCTGATGACCTTTTTACTTTCTGGGATGTCAAAGGTTATGAGATACCAGCGCCCATCCCAGCGTTCAGTCATGTTAAGCCCTTCTTGGCTAACCTGGTGGGCCTTAAGTCGATCTAGCCCTTTGGCGGTAATTTTAAAAACCTTTTCATTATCAAGTAATCCAACACTAACGTAGCCTTGCCGGGCCAGTAGAGCAGCGGTATCTATAATGCGCCGCCTTGGCGTGGCTTTTTTAGATGCCGTGAAAAGCCCCAATAAATGCTTATTAGAACTCAAGTCGCCTAGGGTGGCGACTTTTTTGGTTTGAATTAGCCTTAGTATTTCGGCTGTTTTGTTAGAATTGGGGCTCATCGGGAGTATTTAGCACACATAAATTACTTATTACATAAAGATTGTGTCATAGCATAACAGTTATGTAAATACCTTTAGCCAAACTTTATTGAATTATCTTTATCTGTATCTGTTAAATAAAAAAATACGACAGTATAACCAGCCGTATTTTATAAAAATTTATTTAAATTATCGTTGGTCGGGGTGCCCATCCTTCGCATAAAGCTATGGTGGGTAGTTCACCCGATAAAAATCCTTCATAGCTCCACCAGAAGTGGAGCGACGAAGGATGGTCGGGGTGACAGGACTTGAACCTGCGACCTCACGGCCCCCAGCCGTACGCGCTACCAACTGCGCTACACCCCGTCGTCAGACAACTACTCTAATCTACGCATAATTTTAACAAATTCTGCTCCGATTGTCGTAGCTTGTCTTCCTCTCGATGTAACAAACAGACTTCGAAGGTCTTGGTTTGTCCCATCGTAAAAGAGAAAATCTCAG
>CALRDO010000023.1 GCA_943354915.1 Patescibacteria group bacterium UBA4664 | reverse complement strand
TTGCTTATCTTGCTCGTAGAGGTACTTGCCCCAATCGAGCAACTTACATACAGGAGGATCCGCATCGGGTGATATCTCTGCTAGGTCGTAGCCTTGATCTCTAGCGATATTTAGTGCTTCAGAAATTGCTACAACCCCGATTTGCTTAGAGTCAGCATCAAGCAATCTAACGGTAGATGCCGATATTTGATGGTTAAGCCTGAGTCGTTTTTTTATTTAGATATCTCCATAAAAGCTCCGAATAATATTAACATGTAATTTCTCGATTGGCAAGAGCTGGTAGCAAGAGTCATTTTAATTTGCTTTTTTAGTGAGTTTTTTTGCAATGAGTCTAATTTTACAATTATGCTTGCCAATAATTAACGTATTTTTATATTTTCTACCCAAATTATCAACAAGATTATTGGTACTTTCTATCTTAAACATTTTTGCATGCAGGTTTAACATTGATTTTCCTAGTGGTTGGGGATTTTTTATCAAAATATTTATAATTTTAGCTTTTAAGCCTTTGCTGTGAGGGATATTATTGCCTGGAGAGTAAGCATTGATTTGTATCGGGGTATCATTTAGGTAGCGATCTTCATTGAGGTTTTCAAATTTAAGACTTGAGGCAGGCAGGGAGAGCTCTAGGCCGGTTTCTGTTTTTATCTTCATGCTGTTATCCTTGTTACCCGTGCCGCTTGGCTCCGTATGTAAGTGTATCTCATCATAAAAATACCTAGAAGATATAGAGTATATTGTTTTTTCTATAATTTTTCTTTGCGCCAAGGCTTGTGCGGCGTCTAGATAATTATGAATCTGCAGGGCTTTCGCTACTGCCGACTTGGCAATTGGCAGGTAGCCGATTGCGGGGTCTGCTCCGAGTTTCCCGATTAGCCCAATAAGAATATTAAAATCATTATCGTCACCAATAATCACTAGCGTGCTAGTACTTACTTTGTCTATTGAGTTGAGTAAATTTGTGAGTTCTTTCTCGGAGCTAAAGGATAAAAATTCAGAATCTATATGATGCTTAATGAGCTCGGCATGGATTTTGTTAGTTAACTGCTCATCAATTTTAGTTTGCGAGAGGCTATTTAGGATATATTTATACATTTTTACCTGAAGTGATCCGGGCTTTTACTAAAGCACCTAAATCTATATTGATATTTTTACCTTCAGCACTACCAGTTAGTTCACCGCAGCTCGCCACCGTAATATCATCTAGCGCTCTAACAGCACCCTTGACTTGACCTTCTATGGTTATTGAGCGAGCCTCGACACTGCCGATGACATTAGCGTTTTTGCCTATTTCAACAGCTCCAGCAGTTTTGACAGTGCCTTTGTAGCTGCCGTCAATAAATATATCTTCTTCGCTTTTAATATCGCCAGTAGCAATAACTTCGGTGCCGATATAAAACCCTGAAAAACCTACTAAATCTGAAATATGTCCCTTTTTTGTCTTATCTATCATCATTTACTTTTTAGTTTGGCAGCTTCTAGGATTGCCTTATTTTCTTCCTTTGATAAATTGTGGGGGGACTTGCTCTCTATAATATCCTTAGCATAAACCCTGGTGCCAGATCTGGCATGGATGGCGGATATAACAATCCCGCTGTCGGTGTGGTCTAGCAGGGCAATACAAAAGCTTTGATCCCCGCCGGTGTCACCAAACGGATTGAATCGTACCAGCCCGATTTTTGATATCGCAAGCTGTTGGGTTTTGTGCATTTTAGCAGCAAAGCCAGCCAGCTCATCTATTTGCGATAGAGCTTTATCAACATCCTTAGAATAATTTTTAATGGCAGTCTCGATGCTTTTAGCCTCGGCCCCTTTTAAGAATTGGCCATATTTTTTCTGTAAGCTAAGCTGTTGCCAAAAGGTATAGCCAGCCAGCCCAATAGTTATGGTTAGTACTAAAAATAATATAAATTCCATACACCCCTTTCTTAAAAAACATTATACGTTTAAGGTAGGGAACTTGGCAACTTTTGATTATAGGATTACTATATTATTAATACAAAGGAGAGATGATTATGTCAAAGCGTAAAAAGCATAAGAAAAAAAGAAACAAACGACATCAAAGTAGCAGTGTAGTAAAAACTACAACTAACAATTTAGAGACAGCAAATAATGAGACGGCAACAGCAATGGCTACCGTCAAGGATGAGCCAAAAACAAAGCCAGTAGCTATGCCAGACAAAAAATACAGTAATAGTGCAGTATTGTCAGATGTAAAATATAGCCTATTTTTACTGGCAATGATTATTGGTATTTTTGTGGTGCTGACGATGCTAATGTCCAACCAAAGTATTTCCAACTCACTTTATGGCTTAATTAATATCAAAATTTAGATCCTATATTGCAAGGCCTCGGCGATATGATGAGGCTTGATACTAATTGCTGCTTCAATGTCAGCAATAGTACGGCTGACCTTTAGAACTCTCATGTAGGCTCTGGCAGAAAGCTTGAGATTCGTTAGTGCTTGCTCTAGCAATAATTTAGCATCAGCTTCGAGGGCACAGTATTTTTTAATTTGTTTATTATTCATTTCATTATTTGTTTTAATAGCTTCTTTGGCAAATCTTTGTTCCTGAATAACCCGCGCCTTAATAACCCTCTGACGAACTTGGCCGGTAGATTCATAAGTTTTAGTGTCGATTAGCTGGGCTTTTTTTACTCTACCGACATTCACAATTAAATCTAGCCTATCTAGTAATGGCCCAGAGACCTTATTGCTATATTTTTGGATTTGGGATGGTGAGCAGCTGCAGATAGCGTCTTGGTCGCCAGCATAACCACAAGGGCAGGGATTTTGAGCTGCTACTAACAAAAAACGGGCTGGATAACTTTGCGATGATGCTGCCCTAGCAATCGTTACAGAACCTTCCTCGAGAGGCTGTCTTAATACCTCTAAAACATTGCGGGCGAATTCGGGGAGTTCATCTAGGAAGAGCACACCTCTATGGGCCAGGCTAATTTCGCCAGGTTTTGGCCACTGCCCACCGCCAATTAGGGCTATATTGCTGGCGGTATGGTGAGGATGGCGATACGGCCTGGTAGAGATAATGCCACCGCTATTTTGTCCTATTAAGCTATGAATTTTAGTGATTTCAAGTGATTCCTCGTAGCTTGGTGCTGGCAATAGCCCAACTAACGACTTAGCTAGCATTGATTTACCAGATCCCGGCGGGCCACTTAGTAGAATATTATGATTCCCGCTGGCGGCAATCTCAATGGCTCGCTTGGCTTGCTCTTGCCCGTAGACTTCATTGAAATCTACCTCCGCAGTGGGCTGCATAGCCTTGATTGGCGTTGGTGGTAGTGGAACAATGGGCTTTTCATTAATTAGGTGCTTATACAAATTATTGAGTGAATCAACTGGGTAGATGTTGACGCCTTTTACTAGTGCGGCCTGGCTAGCAACGGCAGATGATATGTATAAATCTGTAATTTTATTGTGCCTGCAGGCTTGAGCAGCTCCTAGTGCTCCAGGAACAGCTCGCATAGTTCCGTCTAGCCCGAGTTCACCTAAAAAAGCTGAAGATTGAGCAATTGGCTCAATCTGCTTACTTGCCACTAGTAAGCTTATGGCCATTGCTAAATCAAAACCAGACCCATTTTTAGGCAAATCAGCAGGAGCTAGATTGAGTGTTATTTTTCTTGGCGGAAGGTTCAGCCCGGAGTTCTTAATTGCGGAGCGAACGCGCTCCTTAGCCTCGTCAACAGCCTTATTAGCAAGCCCTACCACGATAAACCCTGGCAGGCCATTGCTCATATCGGCTTCAACTTCAATTAATTGACTATCAAGACCGATATTAGTAATAGTATTTACCTTAGCTAGCATTGCAACCCCCTTGTTTATAACCATATTATACAAACAAAAAGCGAAAAGCAAGCATAACAACTATAAAAAGTTTTTAGCTACCCAAGCCCCTCACGGTACCAGCGTGCAGCCGATTCTGGGGGTACAGTGTTAATAACCATGCCCGTAGCAACCTCAAACCCACCCCAGATGCTACTCCGGCCGTAGAGCTTTATAATGCAACGATTGTGGGGGCTACTGCCATTCTCAATAAAAAAATTATAACTAATTTGAGCGCCAGTTAGTTTTTGTGTCAAGTGCTTAAGTTGTTGGGCACAGGACTCTAGCTGGGATCCATTGAGCTGGTTAAAGTTAATAGTATGTTTTTTAGGTATCAGCCAAGTTTCAAAAGGGTACTGCGAAGCATAGGGGCAGATAACGATAAAGTGTTCATCTTCGGCAATAACGCGCTTTTTTTGATCTCTCTCAAAGGCAATAATATCTTCAATTGGCTCTTTTTTCTTATCTATAAAATATTCTTCGATATGTTTAGAGTGTTCGACAAATCTCTTAGGAATAATTGGCAGGGCAAAAATTTGGCTATGAGCATGTGCTAAACTAGCCCCAGCTTCAAAGCCATCATTACGAAAAACAAGCACATAGGCAATGCCTTTTTGGCGTAGTAGTTCTGTAGTCCGCATCTGATAAACTTTTAAAACCCGCTCAATTTGTGTCACAGAAAGCATAGCAAATGGAGTATTGGCTCGTGGCGTATCTATTACTATTTCTTGCCGACCGTGAGCCTTAGGATTCTCCATAGTTAACGCCGGAAAGTGGTTTTTGACAACCTTGACCAACCAGTCGCCCCCACTTTTTATGCTTGATACCTCTTTTTCTTTATCAAGTCTGGGGCTATCGGCAGTCTCTATTAAGGGGTGCCGATTTTTATGAGTATCATATGGTCTCTTACCTCGCCCTGGCGAAATTATTACGTATTCATCAAAGATGTAATCACGCCTAATTTCTGTCTCCACCCCTTCAACGTCTAGTATAACGGGCTTGCATTGCCAGGCATCACCGGGGTTTGCTCTCTCGGTCTTTATTTGGCAGGCTACATAATCAATAAAAGAATCGTCAAAGTCAACTTTGGTTGACTTGCTGGTATGTTTTATATTCTGGTGGAAATTATTAGATGGCTGGGCTTGTTTTACTGTTGAGCTCATACCTCTTATGTTAGCAAGCTTTGAGGCCGATTGCTATATTACTCAAACTATATCAAGGTATATTTTGAGGAGTTTTTTGGCTTGTTTGGCAATAGTCATGGTCAGAGCTAAACTTTTGGCTTTTTTGCCATAAGTTTCAGCCAGAGCCTTGTTATTAATGAGTTTGATGCAAGCACTACTAAAGCTTGAGACAGAAGCATTTGCTAGTATGCCAGTAACTTTATCTGTTGCTAGGGCGGATATGGCAGGATCCACAAAGACCATCGGCTTAGCTACGGCGGCGGCTTCATTGAGCACCAACCCTTGGGTATCAGTTAGGGAAGCGAAGCAAAAAATGTCACCAGCCTTAAAGCAGGCCAGGGTTCGGGCTCTATCCAGCATGCCTGTAAATATAATGCTCGGGCTAGCTCCGCTGGACTCAGCTAGCTCTCTTAGCTCTTGGGCATAAGGACCATCGCCAACTATTAATAACTTAGTACTAGGACTTCTCTCGAGGATTTTTGGCATGCTACGGATAATTAATTGGACATTTTTTTCTTTACCGAGCCGACCAACAAAAAGCAGCAGAGGACAATTATCGTCTATTTGGTAATATTGTTTTGGGTTAAAATCGGTTTTTATTTGGGTCGCCTTGAAGTCCACGCCAGTTGGCAGGAGATAGACATTATTAATTGTAGCGTAGTCCTTGAGCGAATTAACCATTTTGACAGATGGGGCAATGACAGCGTCGCAGTGCTGATAAAAGATCCCCACGCTTTCTAAAATCAGCTTATGATTCCAGACCTTAATAGATTTTTGTGGCTTTAGATATGGCAAAAGCTCTTTGTACGAATCTAGTGATTTTGCAAGGGCTGGCGCAATTAAAATGCCCAGCAAAACCCCTATTAGCATTTTTTTATAAACTCTTACGTATTGTTCAATATCACAATGGTGAGTTGCTACCATTGGCATCCCACTTTCTTTAGCAACTCGCATCCCTAGCACGCCTATTTGGGCGGGAGTATGGATATGGGCAATATCTAGATTTTGTTCATGGACTTTTTTTATAGTCGCCGGGGTGAACGGCATGGTGTCGCGGTGGTTCTCATACCAAATGCTAGGGAATGAGCGAAACCGTATGACGTACGGTGGATCAACCTGCTTCTTACCCGCCGACTGTGGTGCAAAGATTATCACCTCATGGCCAAGTTTTATTAGTTCCTTAGCAAACAGCTCAACCGAAACAGCCACGCCATCTACTTGCGGATAGTAGCGGTCTGTAAAAAAGCCAATTTTCATTTTGTTTGTTCCAGATATTCTAGATAGATTTTATTAATTTCAAGCATTACATTTTTAGTATCATAGGCCTTAACAATGTTTTTGGCTTTCGTTTGGGCCCTTAGGTAGTAATCTTTATCGGTAGATAACTTTTTAATGATATCGGTAAAGCCTTGGTCGCTGGAGGCCTTCTCGTACCAATCTTTGAAAGTGATATGGTACTGCTCGTTATCGCGGAGCAATACTGGCAAACCAGCCGCCGCACCTTCAATTATTACTATACCAAAGGTTTCTTGTTCGGATGGCAAGAAGAACACATCAGAGGCTAGGTAGTAGGCAATAACATCCTTGTGTTCTATGACTCCCGTAAAGTGGACATTTGGCGGAGCAGTATCCATTAGTCTTTGCATCTCCTTGTAGTTTGCCGCCGCCCGCTTGAAGGGGATGCCACCCACCCAAATAAATTCTACCCCGGGGAGATTTTTAGCGCAGGCCATAAAGCTATCAACTCGCTTGCGCGGCTGTACTTGGCCACTACAAACCACCACGAACTTATCTTTTACTATCTTTAAATCTCTTCTAGCACTGGCTTTTTTATCAGTTGAATTGGCAAACTCCGCAGTCTCAATCATATTGGGCACAACATAGGTTGGCTTAGTTACTCGTAATTGCTTAAGCTGGCCAGCTACTTCGTGGCTGACTGCAAAGACGCCATCAGCATGGTTATAGAACCATCTAAGGTACCATTTAGCTAGAGGGTACCAAAGCTTTGCCCCTATCAAACTTCCTATAAATGAATCTGGCACAACATGTGCTGAAACAAATTTTAAACGCCCACGAGATAGTAGGAATCTAAGCCCATAGAATCCTACTGTATGAATATGTACGATGTCGGCATGGAAATTTTTTTGGTTGGTATGCACCTCAAATGCTGGTGAGTATTTCTTGAGTCCAGCGAGATGTTCGGTATAAGCAGTATGCACGCCATGGCCCTGAACGGTGAACGCACTATCGGATATTACATTGATGGTGTAGAGTTTTTTCATAAATCAATCTAGTCTATTATGTCATTAAATTTGTTTTGGCGCACTAAAATAAGTATAAATTCTATATTTTCTACTGGCGTGGTAAGCCAATTAAGGCGCCAGCCTAGTAAATAATATTTTTGTAAATTTGGTTCAGATAGTCATAAACTGCTAATATATTATATGCGGACATTGGTCGCATATTACAAAGCAACCTGTGCCAATAATAATCATGCAGTATAAATCATAAATCATGCATAAGAGTGTTTTAACCAACCACAATTTTCTTAAAATCTGGCTGGCCCAGCTGTTTTCGCAGCTGGCTGCTAATTTATTAAATTTTGCGCTTATTATTAGAGTTTTTGAGCTTTCAGCTAACACTGAGTATGCCAATATAGCGGTTAGTTTATTGATTTTATCATTTGCCATGCCAGCAGTTGTCTTCGCGGTGTTAGCTGGGGCATATGTTGATTACTTAGATCGTAAGAAGGTTTTGGTCATAACAAATGTTGCTCGGGCAATTCTAGTCTTGGGTTTTTTACTTTTTGAAACCAATCTAATATTAGTCTATTTAGTAGTCTTTGCTATCTCGATTTTCTCGCAGTTTTTTACCCCAGCAGAAGCGGCTGCACTTCCTAGGCTGGTCAATAAAAAGCAGTTGGTCGTTGCTAATTCGCTGTTTTTGTTCACGCTGTATAGCTCATTTATACTTGGTTATAGCTTGGCTGGACCAATTATTTCCGCCTGGGGCACTAACTCCGTGTATTGGGCTACGGCGGTGGCCTTTGCTATTTCCGCACTACTAAGCCTTGGGTTGCCAAAGCTACAGGCCAGCCAGAAAGGGCTAAATATTAAGACCATCAACCATGATGTCTTTGTAACCATCCGCCAAACCACCAACAAAATCCTTAAAACCCCGGCTCTGCTGTTCCCGATTGTCAATC
>CALRDO010000022.1 GCA_943354915.1 Patescibacteria group bacterium UBA4664 | reverse complement strand
TTCGCTTCGCTCTCTATATGCCGGTTCAAATCGCCGAGCTCTCATCATAAAAAAATACCACCTTTCGGTGGTCTTCTTTTATGGCGGGCTTTGACCGGATAGCGCTTGGATTGCATCCAGGCTAACCGGCCCGTTCGCTTCGCTCTCTATATGCCGGTTCAAATCGCCGAGCTCTCATCATAAAAAAATACCACCTTTCGGTGGTCTTCTTTTATGGCGGGCCCGACCGGATTTGAACCGGCGATCTCCTCCGTGACAGGGAGGCGTGATAACCACTTCACTACGGGCCCTTGGCTTAATGGTAATATGCTTAAATCTGCTAATAAGCTAAATTAACCTGATTATCTTAGCAAAAAAGCTCTTATTATTCAATCTTTTAATCAGATTACGCCTTTTATGCTTGACATTAGTACTTATGTTTGCTAGTATATAGCCTTATCTGGTAGGTGGAGACCATCAGGTAGTAAGTCACTTCATACTATATTTGGAGGAAGTGGGTTATTTTTTACAAAAAAATAAAAATATAAAAACAAAAAGGAATTAAAAATGTATTCAAAATCTGCAATGTTAACATATTATCAAGTATCAAGACCACGAAAAATAAAAGTGAGGGTGGTCAAGGCGCATGCCCATGTGCCGTATTTGTGTACCGGTAATGTGGTAGACACCCGTAAGAAGGCTCAAGTTTCTAGTTTTGGCTCTACCTTTTTTGCAAGCCGAGCAGATAGCCAGCTTAGCGAATATGATAGATGGCGCAAACTATCAGACCAGCTTCGAAAACAGCTAATTTAAGCAGTCTCCACTACCTATAGGCTGCCTAGAACGGTCTGCCTAATTGGCTAAAAGTGCACTATCTAGCTATGGTGCACTTTTTGATTATTCTTTTGCGTGGTAGGGGAAATTATCTACTATGTGTTTTAAATGGTAAATATGAATTATACTTGTGTCGTGAGGCTAGGTTCGTTACGATTGTACTTTTCCGCGCTTGATTAGTGAGCAAAAAGTACATTGGTAGTACATACCTGAGCACTTTAGTAGCAGGCGAATGTAGTTTAATGGTAGAATGCGACCTTCCCAAGGTTGAGGTGTGGGTTCGATTCCCGTCATTCGCACCACGCCGATGTAGCTCAGTTGGTAGAGCGATGCTTTCGTAAAGCATAGGTCAGCGGTTCAATCCCGCTCATCGGCTCCAGTTTAATTTTAAGTTAGATCGCTAGCTCAGTTGGTAGAGCGATGCTTCCGCACAAGCATAGGTCAGCGGTTCAACCCCGCTCATCGGCCTTCATAGCTACCTAAAAGCGGCTGTATTCTGGTATAATAAGACTATAAAGCAATGAATACTAAAGCTAACACCAAGTTGCAAATCGCCAGCCATTCAATTTATAAAGATGGCTGGTTTTTGAGTTTGTGTATGCTAACTTTAGGAGTTGTACTTTTTAATATCATCTGGGCACTTATCAATATTAAACAGACTCAAGTCCAGATCCCAGTTCGTTTTTCTAGCCTAACTAATTTTGACCAGCTAGGTAGCTGGTATCAACTTTACGAAATACCAATAATCGCTGTTTTGGTGCCTCTCGCAAACTTCGCGCTGGCAAACCTTTTGCATAGCCGCAACAGATTAATTAGCATATTTTTAATGATGGCTGGCCTAATGTGCGCAATATTAGCCACCGCTATTTTGATTGGTTTCACGGTAATCAATTATGGCACAAACTAACCATACAGGAACTTCTAGTACTCTCGGTGTAGGGCTGGTTGATAAAAGGTGGTTTTATAGGGTATGGGAGGTGATGCCGGGGCTTCTAAGCTGGTCATTGCTCGCAAGCCCAATTATTTTAAGCTTGGTTTGGCCGATTGCGGTGGCTTATTTTATTATAGCCTTTGACCTATTTTGGCTATTGAAATCAGTACGGATGAGCCTTGGGCTAGTAGAAGGTTACCGTGCCATCAAACGGGCCCAAAAGATTGATTGGGATCAGAGGTTAGGTCAGCTAGGCAATATAGAAGAAGCGTTCTCTGAGGCTAAGCAGAAGCTTGAAGGAGTATCAAGGTCAGGTTTTCTGGGGCTTGTAAAATTAAGTAGTAATAAAAAACAATTTCACCAGATGCGAGCAGAAGTTGGTAGGCTAGAACAAATCACTCAACACCAAAGGACACTGATCCATCCAGACGATATTACGCATGTTATTATCACAGCTGTTTATAATGAATCTCTCGATGTCCTTAGGCCTTCATTAGAATCTGTCCTCGCCTCTGAATATGATTCTAAAAATATTATTTTTGTATTGGCCTATGAGCAGAGTGGTGGTACCAATACCGCCCAAACTGCCAAGGTTTTAGAAAAAGAGTTTTCCCATAAATTTGGTGGCTATATGAGCATTTGCCATCCTGAGAATACTCCAGGAGAACTGCCAGGCAAAGGCGCCAATATTACTTATGCCGGCAGAATTCTTAAAACTTATTTTCAGGAGCAAAATATTGAACCCGAGAATGTGATTGTAACTACCCTTGATGCTGACCATAGGCCTGATAAGAAGTACCTCTCTTATTTAACCTATGAATACTGCATTAATCCTAGCCGTATCCATTTTAGCTACCAGCCGATGGCAATGTTTTTTAATAATATTTGGGATGCCCCAGCGCCAATGCGCGTAATTGCCACCGGTAATTCATTTTGGCTGATGATGGAGAGCGTTCGGCACAATAGACTCCGTAACTTTGCGGCCCATGCCCAGAGCCTACGGACCTTAATTGATACTGATTTTTGGTCGGTTACAACAATAGTAGAAGACGGGCACCAGTATTGGCGGACCTTTTTTACTTATGATGGCGACCACATGGTAGCACCGCTTTATGTCCCTATCTATCAGGATGCTGTGTTGGCAGATAATTACCGCAAAACCTTTGTCAATCAATACAAGCAACTGCGTAGATGGGCATACGGAGCTAGTGATATCCCTTTTGTAATCACCAATAATATTAAAAATAAGCACATTGCTTTTGGCAAAAAATGGCTTCAATTTTTTAGGCTCCTAGAGGGCCATATTAGCTGGGCAACAGCTCCGTTAATACTGACATTTGCGGCTTGGGCACCACTGTTTTTGAATCAAGAATTTAACCGACAGGTGGTAGCCCATCAGTTGCCAGTAATAGCGTCAAGGATATTAACCATTGCACTTATAGGCCAGTTTATTACAATCCTATTGAGTTTATTGATGTTGCCTCCTCGCCCTAAACACTACCATAAAGCTAAAGTTATTTTCATGGTTTTGCAATGGGTTTTAGTACCTATTACTTCGATATTTTTTGGCTCAGCAGCAGCCCTTAATGCCCAAACTAGGCTAATGTTCGGTCGTTATCCAAAAGTTTTTGATGTAACTGAAAAGGCAGTTAAAAAATGAACTATATCCTCGCCCTCGGTATAGCTTTTTTAGTATCTGCTTTATTGATCCCTATAGTTAAACGCCTTGCTATTAAAATTGGCGCCATTGATAACCCTGAAGAATCTGCTAGAAAAATCCACAAGATCGTCATAGCCCGCGCTGGCGGGTTGGCAATATATGTAGCTTTTATTTTAGTCTCCATAGCACTAATGGGGAGCTTTTCTAGGCAGTTTATAGGTCTTGTAGTGGCTGGCACGATGGTCCTAGCAATTGGCTTGGTAGATGATATTAAGCGCCTAAGCCCTTGGCTTAAGCTCTCCGTGCAGGTCTTAGCGGCAGTCGTAGCCAGTGTTGGTTTTGGGATAACAATCGAGAGCATTACTAATCCACTAGGAGAGACCCTAAGCTTTTATCAGCCCAATCTAAACATCGCTTTACTTGGCTTAAGCTTGAGCTTTAACTGGGTAGCTGTATTGCTAGCTATATTTTGGCTAGTTGGCATGACTAATACTATTAATTTCTTGGATGGTATAGATGGTTTGTCTGGAGGTGTTTCGGCAATAGCAGCTGGTGTGATATTTTTGCTCGCAGTTAGTCAAAAAGTTAATCAGCCTGAAACTGCCATGATAGCAATTATATTAATGGGTTCGTGTTTAGGGTTTTTAATCTATAATTTTTATCCAGCTAAGATTTTTAATGGTGACTCAGGAGCATATTTTTTAGGTATGACACTTGGTATACTAGCTATATTCTCGGGTGCCAAGCTGGCTACCGCGGCATTAGTACTGGGCCTACCAATCCTAGATGCTATCTGGGCAGTAGTTAGGCGCTTAGCCCATAAGCAATCACCCTTTACTGCCGATAGGGGGCATTTACACTATATGTTTTTAGATGCTGGGTTTTCTCAACGCCAGGCCGTACTGTGTATTTATATGATTTGCTTGGTATTTGGCTTGATAGGGATATTAGGCTCAACTCACCAAAAAGTTATTGGCATTATTGCTATGCTGGTTGTGATGGCTTTATTATTGGTAGGGCTAACATATGCCAAAAAAAGAAAGCTCAGCTAGATAAAAATAATAATAAAGCTAATTGACCGACTATTCCAGATATGGTATGATTGCTACCAAGAGGGAATACATTAAAACGTGAAAAGTAAAAACCTTCAGGATTTGATCAAGAATTTACAAGTTTTTTACAAGTGCCCATCTTGTGGCTCTAGTTATATTCATGACGATATAGCTTTTTTAGGAAAAGTTGAGGAGCATTGTTTTATGCAGCTCACTTGTCATGATTGCTCATTGCCTGTGTTGGCTACTGTATTTTTGCAGTCAGAGTTGGAGCGAGCTAGCCGTCAGAGTAGCTCTAAGCTTGGTCGTAAAGCAGATCTTGGCTACCGAGAAAGAGCTAAATTTATAGAGAGAGGCCCAATTAGTTCACAAGAGATAGCTTCTTTTCATCTGCGACTAACTCAAGCCACGAAGTTTAAAAAATCTAAGTAACCTAAAAGTATCTTTTATAGCAAGGAAATTAATGGAAACAATTCATATATCAGCAAAATCCCGTGATGTTTTTGGTAAAAAACTCACTACCATCAGAAGCGAGGGTCAGTTACCGGCCGTTGTTTATGGTAATAAAAAAGACAATATCTCCATCGCTGTAGACGAGAAGGAGTTCAATAAAGTTTTTGCCGCTGCTGGCTATAGTACTATCATAGAACTTAAGATAGATGACCATGGCGGTGAAAATGTTTTAATTCATGATATTGACACGGATCCACTCACCAATGAGGTTTCCCACGCTGATTTATTGAGAATCAATATGAGTAAAGTCATTCGCACCGAAGTGCCAATCCATTTTATCGGGGAAGCCCCCGCAGTATTCCAGCAAGAAGGCTCACTATTTAAGAATATTGAAGAAGTCGAGGTTGAGACCCTGCCTGCTAATTTGCCTTCTCATATAGAGGTAGATATCTCTGGCTTAGATGATTTCACTAAGTCTATTCATGTTTCTAGCCTGAAAGTAGGGGAAGGTGTTGAGATACTAACCGAGTCAGATCAGTTAATATGTAAAGTAGAGCCACCAAGAAGCGAAGAAGAAATTGCAGCTCTAGATGAGGCCATTGGCGACGCTATACCTGAAGGTGCTGAAGACGAAGATGTCGCTGAAGGCGCTGAAAGTGCTGAAGAAGGCGCTGAGGGTAGCGCAGGCGAAGCTCAATCAGGTGAGACGCCACAGCCAGAAGCTGGAGGTAGCACCAAAGACCAACCTCAATCTAAATAATACTCAATTTTAGAAAACTAATAAGCCCTATGCATTACGCCATAGGGCCTTAGTTTTTAGTGTAGCAGCGCTAGCGCCAAGCCTAAAATACATTATTTTATTCATGATGAACGAACGGTAGAATATTAGCTGGGAGCTATATAGCCTCTGAACAAATATCAAATATCTTGTTTTTTTAGTAGTTTTCCAGGTTAAATATCTTTTAGGATATTGTTGAGTTGTCTTTTGTTGTCTAGTGCCATGTGGCTAGATAAGTATTTGATATAGGCCGAAAGGCTAACGGGCTTTATTGTATTGAGCACAATTTTTATTAGTTCATTTTTTTCTATTATTGTCTTGCGAGTTGAAATAATTTTTTGTTCAATAGAATCAATTAAATTATCTACATCAATTTTAGCGAGTTCCTTATCGTCTAGCGCCGTAATGATACTTTTATATAAAACACCTTTTTTATAGGCATTAAGGCTGTTGCCGTGGGTATTTTTAATGCTGAGCCATCCCATATCTGGCTTCTCATAGGTAGTAATAGAGCAGTGACAGACCTTGCAGCTTTTACGTCTCCAGGTTTGGGTAGCCGATCTGGTTGTTCTAGAATTGGTTGTATTTAGGCCTTTAGAGCCACAAATAGGGCATATCATGTCTATATATTGTCATATTACTATTAAAAATGCTAGTGGAAAACTATTTAGGGCTGTGGATTCCTGCATTTTTATTGAGGGCCCATAGAATATTGTTCGTATGGTGTTTGTCTTTACATCTAAAAACACATATACTTACTGTATGTTGCCAGAAAATTTTCTTAAGTCTCAACCTATCGAGTACTCAACTATTTATGTTGATATGAATTCGTTTTTTGCATCTGTCGAGCAGTTTTATAACCCTAATCTTCGTGGTAAACCTGTCGGCGTCGCAACATCTCCTGGTGCCGGAGGTAGCATTATAGCGGCTTCTATTGAGGCGAAGTGTGTAGGTATTAAAACAGGTATAAAAGTAGCGGAGGCCCGCCTGATATGCCCGGATATTGCTATTGTGCACGATAGCCCCAACTCTTATCGAAGTATTCACAGACAAATTATGGATATTTTACACGCTACTCCTTGTTATGTGCGGGCCAAAAGTATTGATGAGGCTTATCTTAAGGTTCCATCCTATTTACGCACAAGACCCAGTGTTATTAATTTGGTAGCAGGTATCAAATCGAGCCTACTGGATCTTTACGGGGGGCACATCCTATGTTCCGTAGGTGTTGCGAGCAATGTATGGTTAGCTAAGATGGCTTCAAACAGCCAAAAACCAGATGGCTTAGTAATGATCCACAAGGCTGCTATAGCTAAGTTCTACCAGGGGCTATCATTGATTGACCTAACAGGTATTAACTGGCGTATGGCTAAAAACTTGCATGCTATAGGTATCCAAAACCCACTTGATTTTTATGATGCTAGCTGGAAATACCTTAATAATAAATTAGGCATCAATGGAGGCAAGTGGTATTTAAGGCTAAGAGGTTTTGAGGTAGACATAGTAAAGCTCAAAGCTAACAAATCTATCTCACACCAGGTTACGACCATGCCTAATCCGCCCAGTAGCTTTGTAGAAATTACAACATATTTAAGTAAAATAGCCATTACATTAGGTAGTAGGCTGAGAAAGAAAGGGCTAGTAGCTGGCGGCATAGCACTATATATCCGATTTTTAGATGGCAATTGGCAGGAGTCTTCCTTTAAAAGAGTACTTTTCTTTAGGTCAGACGCTGAAATCATTATATTATTGAAAATGTTGTTAAAAAAACTGAAGATTACCTCAAAAGTCACTAAGATTAGCATAACTCTGTTTAATATAGTCGATTCAGATCAATTAACCTTTAACTTATTCCAGAAAACTTCTGGGCTACAGCTAAGCTCGGCCATAGATAAAATTAATAATAAATATGGCAAAGACACGATTATACCTCTTAGTAGCTATTCTGCTGGGTGTATTAATCTGAATAGAGTTGGTTTTGCTGGCGATTTAATACGAGAAACTCATAACCCGACAGATAAACAGCATTATTTATAGACATAGCTTAAGTCTTTGCTAGCTCTGCTTAGTTCTAGATTGAAAATAGGGCCGAAATAGGTTAAAATCAGGCAATCGTGGGTCCTTAGCTCAGTTGGCTAGAGCGCTTCCTTGACGTGGAAGAGGTCAGAGGTTCGAGTCCCCTAGGACCCACCAATAAAAGTATGAAAAAGATTACAAAGGCAATAATTCCAGCCGCAGGTCTTGGTACGAGGTTTTTGCCCCAAACCAAGGCTATGCCCAAAGAAATGCTACCTATAATAGATAAGCCGATTATTCAGTATGTGGTCGAAGAGGCCGTTTCTGCAGGAATTACCGATATTATAATAGTTACAGGCATGCACAAGCGTTCGCTTGAGGACCATTTTGATTACAATGCTGAGCTGGAGGCTCGGCTTATCGAGACCGGCAAGGAAGATTTGGCCAAAGAGATCCACCGTATCGGAGATATGGCTAATTTTATATATGTCAGACAAAAAGGTTATTATGGTAATGGAACTCCAATATTGAATGCTTCGCACCTAATCGGCGAAGATGAGCCATTTCTTGTGTTGTGGGCCGACGACTTTGTGGTGGGTAAAAAGCCACGGGCCCAGCAGCTGGTGGAGGCCTATGAGAGGCTGCAGGCGCCAGTCATAAGCCTAATCGAGGTGCCAGATGAAGACACATCAAAATACGGTATGGTCGAGGTAGATATGAGGCTAGATGACTCAACCTTCAAGCTAAAAGGCATCACAGAAAAGCCTGCGAAGGGCGAATCGCCCAGCAACTACGCAGCTGTCGGTGGTTATATACTAACTCCCAAGGTCACTAAGCTTCTTGCCGGTCTAAAACCAGATAGCAAAGGAGAGGTTTATTTGACGACAGCAATCCAAGAGTATGCCGCAAAAAATGACCTTTATGGCATAAAGATAGAGGGCAACTGGCACGATACTGGCAACAAGGAGAAATATTTGGAGGCCATATTAGATGTGGCGCTCGAGGACCCAGATTTATCTAGTGTTATTGATAACTTCATGAGTAAAAATAAAAGATAATATCATGATAGAAGGATTAAAAATTGGCTTTTCTTTGGTCTCAGATGGCAACTTAAGCTATGCCAGAGGATTGCCAGCAGAGGTAACAGCCTCAAGATCAAAATACCTAGCTAGCCAGGGCATTGACCCAACCAAAGCTGTAGCAATATCGCTAGTTCATGGCAATTTGGTGGTCGAGGTTACCAATCACGACGCCGGCAACCTATTAAACCAAGACCAACAGGACGTCATAACTGCCGACGGCCTCATAACATCGAGCCCAAACCTAGCGCTATTTATGGTTGTTGCCGACTGTATTCCGATTGTGGTCTATGACACTAGACTCAAGATACTGGCGCTTTTGCATGCTGGCCGAAAAGGCGTCGAGCTCAACATTTTGAGCTCAGCAGTCAAGCAAATGGTCCAAAAAGGCTCTAAGCCCGAGGATATTATCATCAAAACTGGCCCAGCAATAGCGC
>CALRDO010000021.1 GCA_943354915.1 Patescibacteria group bacterium UBA4664 | reverse complement strand
TATATCGACTTGCTCTACAGCCCCGACTACTTTTTGTAGCTCTCAGCTCGTCATCAATGGCTTCTTGAGCGCGCAGTCGGGCTTTATATTTGGCCGAGGCTTTACCGATACTACTGCTCGAACCGCCGCCGAAATCGTAAACCTCACCCTGCAGAGTGTGGTGTATCCGCCCCCCGGTATCGACTACTCCAGCGTCTTTAAGGGCGACAGCTCCGCCAAGATCGACTCCAGCGAGTACCAGCCGAGGTTCTAGTTAGTAAAATTAGTAATTTTGTTAATTCTTATGTTAATATATGCTAAAATTAGATTATGGAATCCTTTAATCAAGAACAGAATTATTTTGGTCTTGACCTAGGCAACAGCAGTATTAAAGTTGCACAGCTTAGGGAGCTTAGCAGTAAGCCGACCCTAGTGACTTACGGGAGCATCGATATGCCCGAAAATTTGCTTGCCAGCGATTCGCCAATTGACCAAGACAGAGTTGCCGAGTATGTTCGGCAGCTTGCCAGCGATGCTAATGTATCAAGTACAAATGTGATAGCATCTTTGCCCTCGACCGCGTCATTCACCGCCATTATAAAAATGCCAAAATTATCACACGATGAACTGGGCGAGAGCATTAGCTATCAAGCCGATAAGTACATCCCAATACCTATCAATCAAGCCAAACTCGATTGGGCAGTTATTGGCGAGTATCCTGATACTGGTGAGCTCAGTGTGCTGTTGGTTGCGGCACCTAATAACATTGCCAATAAATACCTCAATATTATCCAAAAAGCTGGTTTTGAGTTATTGGCGCTCGAAATTAATGCCTTGGCCTTGGCGCGCTCATTGACAATACCAACCCAAACTAATACCACAACAATAATTGTTGATATCGGTACTCTATCGAGTGATATCGCTATATTTACAGGCCAAGTTCCACAAATTGTTCGTTCTATTGGAGTTGGATCTAAGGCTTTGCGCCGAGTGGTATCCCAGAACTTAGGTCTCGACGAAACTCAGGCTGACCAGTTCCTGAAGAAGTTCGGTCTTCAGCAGGATAAAATTGAAGGCCAAGTCTATAAGACTCTGAAGCCAGTTATAGATCATGTGGTAGAGGAGATTATTAAATCTATTAAGTATTATATGGACAAAAATCCACAAGGCAATATTGAGAAAATTATACTGACTGGTGGTACTTCGGCCTTGCCAGATTTGCCCATCTATATAGCCAATAGCACCCATCTGACTGTTGAGATAGGCAATCCTTGGACCAATATTAGTTATCCGGCTAATTTACAGCAAAACCTAGCTAGTATTAGCCTCAATTATGCTACTGCATTAGGGCTGGCATTGAGGAACTTAGGGCAATGAGCATTAAGGTCAATTTATTGCCAGAAGCTCGTTTGGTAAGGCTCAAAAACAAAGCGAAAAAAAGAAGCTATTCAGCAATCGCTAGCTTAGCCGGTGGTATTGTTGTGGCAATAGTTATTGTCCTTATAATGCTACAGGTGTTTTTAACTGGTACATTCAACCAAGGTAAGGATAAAATTGATAGTCTCAATGCCGAGATAAGTAAATCTAAAACTCTCGAACAAAATGCCTCAACATTGCAGGCTAATTTGGCGGTTTTTTATGCCCTCAATAGTTCTCGCACCCATGTTACCAGAACATTCTCAAACTTTTTTAAGGCTGTGCCAGATAATGTCGCTATTTCTAGCATTGCTATAGATGGTGCTGGCGTAGTTTCAGTTGCAGGCACAACTGCTAGTTTTGCCGATGTTTCTAAGTTTGCCTATATGCTTGAGCTTTATAATCTGAATTATTTACCCCAGCCAGATTTAGAACGTAAGGCTGTTTTTACCGCTGTTAGCATTCAATCTGTCAGTAAAAGTACCGAGGGAGGCACGGCAAATGTATCATTTACCATGACTTTTAAGGTTAGCCAAGAAGTACTTAAGTAATTGGAGAGCAAATAATGCCAGATCAACCACAAAAAACACTAGATAAAAAACAATTAGTCGCACCGAAGACCGATGTCTCGCAGGATGACGACAAGTCAACCCGCCACTTTGTATTTTATATGGTTGCTCTAATTATTTTAATAATCACAATGGGCGGGGGAGTTTTATACTGGTTAGTGGGTAATTACATTGAGCAAACTAATAAAAATAAGGCTCAGGATTTGACCATTAATCTGCTAGAACAAAAGAAGAAAGATTTAGTTGAGTTGAAGCCCAATTACGATAAGATAATTGCGCCAGGTGCCGACGGCAGGTCGCAGGCCGATTTAATATTGAATGCAGTGCCAGATACGGAGGGCTACAAGGAGATAATAGCGATGGTAGAAAGAATGGGCCGGGAATCGGGAGTACTAATACCGTCAGTTACTAAAAGCGCCTCGGTTGCGCCGAGCTCCGCCACGACCCAAGCTAGCACCGCCAGCTCTTATCAAATATCAGTTAATATTGGCGGCAGCTTTATTCAAATTCAAGACTTTATCACGAAAACCGAGCAGTCATCGCGGGTCATGAATTTTGTTACACTAAGCATTGCTGGCTCTACAAAATCAGGGGTAGTAGCTGCATCGGCAACATTTACGGTTTATTATCAACTACCAGCTAATATTGCCTCAACTGAGGCTGACCTTAGCTCGGTCAAAAAGGAGAACCAATGAAACGAAAAAATGTGATAGTCATTATATTTTCAGTTGTTATTTTTACGATTGCATTAGGGTTAATGTACCGCTTCTTATTCCCACCTACAGCGGATAGCAATATTACATACGTTGTTCCACATCCCGTACAACCAAAATTCGATGAAAACCAGCTCCTTGTTCTAAATAAAGACGTTATCGATTATAGCCAAATCATTAAACCACAAACATATTCTCCTAGTAATTTGCAAATTGAAACTATCAAAGCTCTGTCATATGTAGATAAGGATTAGCTATGATTTTGTCTACTGCTATTGAGCACAAAATAGAACAAATTATTGCTCAGCAAGGCATTTTAGCCCCTCAACAACTCGAGCAGGCCAAAATAGATGCCCTGCAGCAATCTAAAAGCTTGCTACAGCTTTTGGTTGAACGCGGTACCATCAAAGAAGATGATGCTACGAAGCTGGTTGCAATGAGCTCTAATCTTCCCTTTGTTGATTTATCTAGCATAACAATCCCAAAAGACATTTTAGCGCTTATCCCGCGTGATGTCGCTGAGAGTTTTTCGTCGGTCGCCTTTGGAGTTGTAGATGGCAAATTAAATGTTGCTACATTAGACCCCCAGAACCTACAAGCCATAGATTTTTTATCTCGTAAAACCAGCTATCCTATTAATGCCTACATGGCATCTAAAACGCAGATTGATAGGTGGATTCATAGTTATAGTTCGAATTTATCAGAAGAAGTCGGCGAGGCTTTGGTAGGTGATGAGCAAGGTGATACCCAGGTAACTGCAGATGAGCTCAAGAACTTAGGTAAAGCCGACTCTAAAAAAATAGAAACAATCGTTCAGGATGCCCCAATTACCCGCGCACTTAATACAATCTTTGAATACGCCATTAATTCGTTGGCTTCGGATATACATATTGAGCCACGCGAGAAATCAGTTAATATTAGGTTCCGTATAGATGGAATTTTGCAGGAGGTGATGAGCTTGCCAAAAACTACCGAAGCAGCTCTGGTGTCGCGTATTAAAATACTTTCTAATCTCAAAATAGATGAGCACCGTATCCCTCAAGATGGTCAGAGCCAGTACCACACTGGTGGCAAAACAGTCGATATGCGTATCGCAATTGCCCCAATCACATACGGCGAGCAGATAGTGATACGCTTGCTTGATAAGTCTGAGGGCATCTTTGACATCGATTCGCTTGGCTTTAAAGGGCGCTCCGCTAAGGTTTTAAGAAAAGCTATTAGTAGGCCGCACGGGATGATTCTATCAACTGGGCCGACCGGGTCTGGTAAGTCCACTACTTTGTATGCCATTATTCAAACCATTAAGAGCGGTAAAATAAACATCGTTACGCTAGAGGACCCGGTAGAGTACAAAATGGACGGCATTAACCAAATGCAAGTTAATAATGCCATAGGGCTGACTTTTGCCAATGGCCTTCGTTCGATATTGCGTCAGGACCCTAATGTCATCATGGTAGGGGAGATCCGTGACCATGAAACCGCCGATTTAGCTGTGCAGTCTTCGCTCACAGGACATTTAGTGCTTTCTACCTTGCACACTAATGCAGCTGCTGGCGTACTGCCTAGGCTTTTAGATATGGGCATAGAGCCGTTTTTGATTGCTAGCACTATTAATGTTGTGATGGGGCAACGCCTAGTTAGAAAAGTCTGCGAAAAATGCCGCCAGCCGATGCAAGCTACCCAGGCTGCGGTTGATATGATTAATAAACTAGTTGGCGACTTTTTAGCTAAAGACCAGCAGCAGACTAAGGTGATAGAGGAAGCATTAGGCTATCAGGGTTTGCCAATTTATAGCCAAAACGCTTATACTCTATATAAGGGGGAAGGCTGTGGCAATTGCGACGAAGGCTATAAAGGGCGTATTGGTATCTATGAGATATTTGAGATGAACAAAGATATCGAACAGCTGCTACTAAAAGAAGCCACCACTTCTACCATTCAAGCCCAAGCCCAGCGAGATGGTATGCTAACAATGCAACAAGACGGAATATTAAAAGCCCTATCTGGTGTTACTACTATCGAAGAAGTATCAAGAGTATCGGCGGACATTTAAGGAGAATATGGAACAAACTAATCAACAAGCAAATCAACAAACAACAATCCGAATAGAACCCTTACTAGATGAAGTTTTAAGGCGCGACGCCTCGGACCTTCATTTGCAAGTTGGGTTGCCAGCTATGCTACGCATCGATGGGGCACTAATTCGAGTTGAAAAACCAGTCGATTTAAAACAGGCTGATGTTTCGGGCCTGCTTCATTCAATCTTAGACGACCAGCAAAAGCAAATTCTAGAGGCTGACTTAGAGCTGGACTTTTCTTTTGCTTATGGCGATTTAGCGCGTTTTAGAGTTAATGCCTTCCACGAAAAGGGCAATCTTGCTATCGCGCTTAGGCTCATACCAACCCAAATACGCACCATCGAGGACTTAGGCTTACCGCAAGTTATTAATACTTTTACAGCATTCCCGCGTGGCTTGGTGTTAGTTACTGGCCCAACTGGGTCGGGTAAATCAACTACCCAGGCGGCGATGGTAGATAAAATCAATAATGAAAAAGCCTTGCACATTATTACCATTGAGGACCCGATAGAATACCAGCACTACCACAAGCAATCAATTATTGTTCAGCGTGAAGTACATTTCGATACTTTGAGTTTTGGAGCCGGGTTGCGCTCGGCCCTGCGTGAAGACCCCGATGTAATTCTAATCGGCGAAATGCGCGACCTCGAGACCATCTCGACAGCCGTAACCCTCGCCGAGACCGGCCACTTGGTACTTGCTACCCTGCATACCAATTCCGCCTCGCAGTCGATTGACCGCATGATAGATGTCTTCCCACCTCACCAACAGCAACAAATTCGCATTCAACTTAGTAATGTACTAATGAGTATTGTGAGTCAACGATTAATCCCGATGGTAGGTGGTGGGCGGATGGCCGCCGCCGAAATATTAGTGGTCAATGCTGCGGTTCGCAATATCATTCGCGACGCCAAAACCCACCAAATAGATGCCGTTATCCAGACTGGCGCCGAGGCTGGTATGCAAACCATGGACAGCACATTAGTGAGGCTTGTTCACGAGGGCAAAATTACCCATGATGTGGCTAGGGGATACGCCGTCAACCTAGAGGAATTTGAACGATTGATGCAAGGGTAGCCGGCAATGGTTGATTACATCTATACCGCCAAGGACAAGCAAACTGGAGAGATGCGCAAGGGCAAGATTAGCGCCGATAGCAAGCAAGCCGCCGCCGCAGTTTTGGTAGAAAAGTCTTTGTACCCAGTTAAAATTCAAGAGGCTTCCGGTGTTGAACAAATCTGGCATAAAAACCTTTTTGGTACTGGTATTAAAGCTAAAGAAAGGGTTCTATTTACCCGCCAGCTAGCAACTTTGGTAAAGGCGGGCCTACCGATTACTCAAGCACTAAATACTGCAATTCAGCAAGTTACCAATCCTAAATTCAAAACAACTCTCTCTAAAATTAGTGCTAGCGTTGAGGGTGGGCAGAGCTTGGCTAACTCCTTCGGGCAGTACCCAGAGTTATTTAACCATATTTTTGTGAGCCTAGTAGATGCTGGTGAGCAATCTGGTACGCTCGATGAATCATTGCAGCGTCTTGCCGACCAGCAAGAGAAAGAACAGCAGATACTCGGCAAAGTGCGTGGCGCGCTGATATACCCCATGATAGTATTTGCGGTCATTATCGGAGTGGTGATATTTATGGTCACGACCGTCTTGCCCCAAGTAGCTAATTTGTACAAAGAGCTTGGACAAAAGCTACCATTAATGACCTCAGTACTACTAGCGGTATCTAACTTTATGATTACGTACTGGTATCTGTTTTTACTTTTATTGCTAGCTTTGGTCTTTGGTACTAAGGCTTATATAAGGACTCCACAAGGTCGTAAATATTTTGATAGGCTGAAGCTTAACCTTCCGCTCATTAGCCCACTACTCAAAAAGGTCTATGCAGCACGCTTTACTCGTACACTAGCCTCACTGGTTAATAGCGGGGTGCCATTATTGCAATCCTTGCAGATAGCTGGCGAGTCGGTCGATAATGTTGTGGTGCAGGCCGTGATCGATAAAGCCACCGAAAAGGTCCGCACCGGCGAATCGTTATCTTCGGCGCTAACAGGGCACGACGAAATTCTAACGCTTGTACCGCAGATGATCAATGTCGGAGAGGAGTCTGGTAGCCTGGGGGCAATGCTCGAAAAGATTGCTAGCTTTTTCGAGGAGGAGGTCGACCAGACCGTCAAGAACCTGTCGGGCATCATTGAGCCTATTATGATTGTTTTCTTGGGGCTAGTGGTGATGTTTATAGTGGTGGCGGTGCTGTACCCAATATACGGGCTGGTGACAGCTGTTGGTGGCGACACAGGTGGAGGCGCGTCGGGTGGAGCCGGTAACATACCAGACACTACCGGCAAGTAGCTTTGCCTTAGTAGGGCATATTTAAAACTATCTACAAACTACCCTAAAGGCACCATAATTATTCCTACCCAAAAACTATTGACGCTTATGCTAATAGTCGGTATTATTAAGCGTAAGGGGAAATAATAGTAACTAAAATTTATAAATAACAGGAGGAATAATGTTAAAAGGATCAAAAGGAAAAGTAAGTAATAAATTTCAACAAGGCTTCACAATTATTGAAGTCATCATCGTGTTGGTTATCGCGGCTATAATTATGTTAATGGTATTCTTGGTGGTTCCGCAGCTTCAAAGAACCCAACGAAACACCAGGGCTCAGACCGTAGGGCGTAATTCGCTTGCCGCCGCCGAGCAGCACGCTGCCAATAACGGTGGCACATATTCCACCGCTGGTACTGATATATCTAATATTACAGGTGTACTAAAGAATGGTAGTAATGTGGACTATACTTACAGCGCCATCACCGCCGCACCTGCCACCATTAGCCTCTCAACTGTTTACTTGATAGCAGCTGGTACTTGTACTAATAATGCAGTAGCTGCCTATACTGCCGGTACCGGTTATGTGGTAGCCATAGGCCAAGAGAACTCGACTAGCACACCCACCCTATGGTGTGCTTCTGTAAGATAGTCACCATCTCATTTAAAATTATCTAAATGACACCGATCCCCCGCATCCAGCGGGGTTTTTGGTAGGTTCGGTAGAATACCAGAGGACAGAGGGCAGAAATGATTTTATAATGTAATTGTTTTTAAATTAATCTCATTAATCATCACTTTTGATGGCAAAAGTAATATAAAACCAGCCGACTGTGGCTCGCCCCAATAAGCGTCCCAGCCTAACAGCCAGTCTGATTTAAGAATAAACTTGCCCTGATTGCTAGCGCTTCAGGGCTTCGAACAATTCTTAAATGCAGATCAGCCCGCCAGTCTGTTGCTTTCTTGGGGCTCGATGTCGGCAGAAACCAACATAGGACAGAAATAAATAGCGAGATATAGTCAACTAGAAGTCGGTTATTTTTGCTCCACTTTTGATACCAAAAGTGGTGGTATAGTGAATTAAAATAAAATAGTATTAGTCTAAGGCGACTAGAGGACAGAGGATAGAGGGCTGCTGGCTTTGCTCCTCGCCCGCTCAAAACCCAAAAAATATACTACTATTACTACTACTACTACTACTACTACTACTATTATTATTGTAGTAGTAGTATCATTAAGCATAAGGGGAAATCATAGCTATTGATAACACCGGATAACACCGGATAACACCGGATAACACCGGAAGGATACTCAGCAATATGAAATATCACCAAAAGAGAGCGAACTACAAAACCCCACCTAACCACAACTGTAGTACACACATCAAAGGTAAAACCCAACAAGGCTTCACGGTTATTGAGGCCATCATTGTGTTGGTCATTGCGGCCATTATTATGCTTATAGTATTCTTGGTGGTTCCGCAACTGCAGCGCAACGCCCGCAATGGCAAGGCTCAGGCCGCCGCCCGCCAAATATCTGCGGCTGCAATTACCTACAGGACGCAACAGGGTACATATCCGACTTGCGCCGCCGGCAGCACCGCCTGCGCCCCAATTACAGATATTACCGGCCCTTTGAAGTCGCCAGCAGGTACGGCGTATAACTATGTCATCGACTACACCTTACTCACCAATAACAAAGTCATCATGATAATTAATAATAGCGCTTGTGGTGCCAGCCGGTCTTCCGCACCAGTCAGTAGCACTGGTAAATTCATCGTGGTTATATTTCAGGAAACCTCTGGCTCTGGCTCTACATTATGCTACGAAACTCCCTAATCCGGCGCCCGCCCAAGCCCGAGCGGCTTCCTAGCCTCCCCTCGACAATCCTCGCCCTGCCACATTCAGCAGCGAGGGGTTTTTGGTGGGTTCGGTAGAGTGCCAGAGGGCAGAGGCAGTAAAAATTATTTTTTAATTAATACAAACTAATATCACTAATCTCATTAATCATCACTTTTGATGGCAAAAGTAATATAAAACCAGCCGACTGTGCTTCGCTCCTATAAGCGCCCCAGACTACCGGGCAATCTGATTTAAGAATAAACTTGACCTGATTGCTAGCGCTTCAGGTCTTCAAACAATTCTTAAATG
>CALRDO010000020.1 GCA_943354915.1 Patescibacteria group bacterium UBA4664 | reverse complement strand
GGAAACATCCAGCCCTGAAACTCATTGTGATTAAGCTCCGGGTAGGTATTATAAAAAGCCATTTGTTTGCCGTTTTCGTTGATACCAATCTTCCACTTATAGGCGGCCGAGCCGAGTACTGACCCGCCGTAAATGACGACTATCTTGCCAGCCAATTTTTCGGCTATCTGCACCGCGATATTATCGTTAGCTTCGTTGTCGGGGCTCATCGCAAATTTTACATTGTCCAAAAAATCGGCGGTGTTGATGAGCTGCCCGCGCAGGTCGGTGGTGGCAACCAGGCGCATGTCCTCAAATAAACAAGCCAGGGCTTTGAGGCCAGCAAATACAGCCAGGCGAGGCTGAAAGCCTTCTGGCAGGTCTAGCAAATCGTGGTTTTTTTGTTTTGCTAGCTCAGCCAATTTGCCACCGGCTGTCATGATTACAATATGGGCATTTTGACCCAGGGCTTGCTGGTAGCAGCTCAGGGCTTCTTCGGTGTTGCCAGAGTAGCTTGAAATAATCACTAGGCTATCGGGACCGATGTAGTCGGGCAGGTTGTAGCCACGAACCACCTCGAAAGGCACCACGAGATTGTCATAGAGCCAGTTTTTGATGATATTGCCGGGCAAGGCCGAGCCGCCCATGCCAGCTAAGACGATATTGCTAACTCCCACGCCGTCCTCGGCGGTGGTATCTTGACGCATGGTGTCGGCATAGTTACGACGAAGCTGATCGGGCTGGGCACCGATGGTTTCGAATATTTTGCTTTTATCTAGTTGTTTTATAGTAGCTATATCTATCATTAGTAAACTCCTTAGATACATTGTACCAAAATAGAATAGTTTAGAATATTATAATACTTTCCTAAAAATCTAAATACTTTTAAATACTCAGGAAAGAATTAGGGCCCGAACAATCTGTTCGGGCCCCGGCGAGATTATACAGCGGCCAGCTGTGTTTCGGTTGGTTTCTCTACTCGGGCAGGAGGAGGAGTCCCCAACCAAAACTGCTAGGGCAGAGATGATGGGAGACTTTCCCCGAAATACCGCCGCTCCAGTTTCTGGAGTCGGAGGAGGGTAAGCTCCAAAGACTTGCCTGACACTCGAAGCCCGCTACCAGCGACGACGAGTTCGGTGGCGGTGACTTGCCAACCGTAGAGGTTGGCCACCGCCCAGGCCATAAAGGACTCCTCCTTGCAAAGGAGGAGAATCTGTCCGATTATCTTATCGGACTCAACCCTCGTGGCCGTTAGCTCCACCGCCTTACTGAGCAGTTGCTTCTTTGCCTGCTCGTGGGCGCCGGTGGGCGCCTCCGCGTCCCGAATGGCGCTGGTATGCTTCTTTAGCATATCCACACGCCCTTGCGGGGCCCAAGTATCAAGGCATTGCAGCCAAGCGGCTTGGGCGAGGATGGCCCTCGTGGCAATGAGCATTCCTCGCTCATTGCGTTCCGAGGAGCCAGCAGATAGTAAATTTACTATAAGCTGCACTGCCTGCTCCTTAAGGGCACTGGAGCCCTGGTTGTTGACCCACTCGAGTGCCTCTGTGGCACTCTTAAATAGTGGGCCGAGAGCAAAAAGCTCCACGACTGGGACAGTTAAAAATACCGGGATGGTGCGATTGGTACTCACTAGTACCCTCCATGGGGTATATGTAACACAGCCAATTTGGTCTGTGCTCCCGTTGACCATATTCGGTCTTCGGACAGCTGATGCCTTGTTATATCAAAGATGTGATACTGATTAGCCAATAAAGGTAGCAGTTGCCCGAAGACCAAAACTAAGATGTCTTGTAAACATACTATAAGGCTACTAAATAACCCTATCTAGTTATAGATATTACCATAAATACTATTTTTTGTCAATATTATTTCTTATGCTTTTTATTGGCTAGGAGTAAATAAACCAGCTCCCATTACATCATTCCGCCCATACCACCCATATCTGGCATGGCAGGAGCTTGAGGTAGGTTCTTTTCCGGTAAATTAACGACTGCGGCTTCAGTAGTTAGTAGCATTGAGGCTGCACTCGTGGAGTTCAATAAGGCGCTCTTGGTAACCTTGACTGGGTCAATGATGCCACGAGCCAGCATATCGGCTTTTTCGTTTTTGGCAAAATCCCAACCTGTTTTGTTATCATTAGCCTTAATAATCGTCTCTAGAATTACGGCAATATCGGTAATGCCGGCATTGGCTGCAATTTGTCGAATCGGTGCCTCGAGGGCCTTACGCACAATTGCTACGCCAATCATTTCCTCGTTATCTAGCTTAAGCACATCTAGTGCTTTGCGCGCCTTAAGCAGGGCTACCCCACCACCAGCTACAATCCCTTCGGCAACAGCGGCTTTAGTAGAATTAATGGCATCCTCAATACGAGCTTTCTTTTCCTTAAGTTCTACCTCAGTAGCGGCGCCAACCTTAATAACGGCCACGCCACTTTCGAGCTTCGCAATCCTCTCTTGGAGTTTTTCAAGCTCATATTCAGAGGTACTCTGCAATATTTGATTGCGTATTAATTTTATACGCTCCTTAAGAGCCGATGGACTGCCCTTCCCATCTACAATAGTGGTGTTGTCTTTATCGGCTATAACCTTGCGGGCCTCTCCAAGCATCTCAACAGACGCATCCTCGAGCTTTAGGCCGATTTCTTCTGTTATAACCTGCCCACCTGTCAAAATAGCAATATCCTGCAACATTTCCTTGCGTCTATCCCCAAAAGATGGAGCTTTAATAGCTAGCGCATTAAAGGTGCCGCGCAGCTTATTTAATACCAAAGTAGTAAGTGCTTCGCCTTCGACCTCTTCGGCAATTATTACCAAGTCTTTTTTGCCCTCAGTGGTCAATTTCTCTAATAGCGGCAGGAGTTCAGCAATGGTACTAATTTTTTTGTCGGTAATCAAGATAGGAGCGTTTTCCATAACAGCTTCCATGCGCGACGCGTCAGTAACCATATACGGGCTAACATAGCCCTTGTCGAACTGCATACCCTCAACAACTTCTTTATCTAGTCCGAGAGTCTGCCCTTCTTCGACAGTTACAATTCCATCTGAACCAATAACATCCATAACTTCAGCAATGAGCTTACCTACTGCTGGGTCATCGGCAGAGATACTGGCTACATTGGCGATTTCACTACTAGCTTTAACTGGTTTTGCTACTCTGCCCAGTTCAGCCGAGACTGCCATTGAAGCTTTTTCGATCCCTCGCCTAATCGCCATGGGGTTAGCCCCGGCAGCAACGTTTTTTACCCCCTCATCAATAATTGCTTGAGTCAGTACGGCAGCAGTTGTGGTGCCATCCCCTGCCATATCATTAGTTTTACTGGCAACTTCTTTAACTATTTGAGCTCCCATATTTTCATATGGGTCTTCAAGTTCAATCTCTTTAGCGATAGTTACGCCGTCATTAGTGATATTCGGGCTACCATACTGCTTTTCTAGCACAACATTGCGTCCCTTGGGGCCCAATGTGACCTTAACTGTATCTGCCAACCTATCAACACCAGCCTTTAACTTTTTACGCGCGTCTTCACCTGATAATATATCTTTTGCCATTACTACTCCTTATTTAATCACCGCGAGGATATCTTCCTCTTTGGCAATCATATATTCTTTATTATCTACCTTAACATCGTCCGGTCCGTAACTTTTATATAAAACAATATCGCCTTCCTTCACTTCTTTTACTTCTTTGCCGACAGCCAAAACTTTGGCCATTTTAGGTTTTTCTTGGGCTCCATCAGGTAAAATAATACCACTTTTGGTACGCTCTAGCTGCTCTAATTGTTCTAAAACTACTCTATCACCTAGGGGATGGATTTTCATTTACTAACTTTCTCCTCATTAAAATTGCTACTGGTATTGTATGTAAGCATTAGCACTCTTGCATGTGGAGTGCCAATTACTACCAGTATAAATCTGTTGCGAGGCTAGTGTCAAGCACCCTTGTAGATGAGCGCTAGTAACTTGAGCGGATACTCAGCCACTTTTCAGCTATCTGTGCCGATCTACTCTTGTGGTGGAGGTTAATAATATCTGGACGAACCCTTATAAAGGCATCCGGGTGGTGAGTTTTGGGCTGGCTGGCGGTATGGCTCAGATGGCGTCGATAGCCAATGTCGTCGAGCTTATCTAGTAGCTTAATGCCCGAGCCATGAATTCGGATTGAAGTCTTGGGCCAGATGTAGTTGGGTAGCTTAGTCTGCAAGTAGGGATCATTTTTTAATATACCGTACCAGGTGTCGGCTCCATAGACAGGGATGCCGGTAATCATTCGTGGTGCTAAATCGGGATTATTGACCTTCATCATATCCTTATCAAGCCTTGCGCCCTTGGTGGTTAAAAACATACCTAGGCTAAAGCGCCCAGCCGACACTTGCTGGTTCTCAAGTTGTTTTATTAGCTTTAAAAAATACATCAAAAAGGCTTTGGTCAGAAAAATACGGTTCGGGGTGGTAATTATAAAAAGGTCAATATCGCTACCACTATGAACATTGCCATACGCCGTACTGTTGATAACAACGACAGATTTAATAGAAGGAACAAGCCTGAATAATAATGTCCAGCGGCGGGCTTTTTTTAACAATGTCGCCTGGTGAGCCCTCATTGATTTTTGGCTCGGATAATGTTGCCCTTTGAGGCTATACAAATTATCTCTATATTGCACCTTGCCCTGCCTAATGAGTGAGCGTAACTGTTTCCTGGCCACCAGCTCGCCAGTTTTAATTTGTAAATAAGAGTACAACGTATCAAAATCAAGCTTAAGGTGCATCACGGCAAAGTAAGCTAGTAGGTCTAAAATAGCGCTACTAACCTGTTGTTCTTTAAGTTGTGCACGGACAATACTCATAGCTAGTAGAATTATATAATAAATTAGGGACCCTGGTAGATATTGGTATATCCACTAGGGTCCTTTTGGGAGTAAATGATGAGTTGGTAGATGGTGTGCCAGACCTGCACAAGGGCAGGATGTACAGGTCTGGCACGACGCCGAAAAGTTATTTATAACACGCGCTGAGCGCTAAATGCTTTTCGACAATTATGGTAACTAGCAGTTTGTGTCTATCAGCAACCCTCGACGGGGGTAATTCGTAAAGAGTCGGACTACAGATAACTGCAGGTTACCAAGTGTAAGTCTAGGGCAAAATTAGTGCCTCCCTCCTCTATCAAAAAACTCTGAGCGTTTTTAATATTAGACTTGTCCTAAGCCCTAGTCAATAGAATTTTTAATTATTTTTGAAATTCTATCTAGCTGGGTATCGACGGTCTGCTGATCCTCGGCCTCAATATTTAATCGGAGTAATGGTTCTGTATTGCTAGCACGCAGGTTAAACCACCAGTTTGGGTAGTTTATGGTCATACCATCCATATCATCTCGCTCACCATCGCTAAACTGCTCCCCCACTTGCGCAATTACCTGAGGCTTACTGGCGACCTCAAAATTTATCTCACCAGAATCAACATACTTGCGCCTGAATGGTGCGCATAACTGCGAAAGTTTACAGCCTTGCTCGCTTAGAATGTTTAATACGCACAAGACTGCGATTAACCCACTATCGGCATTATAATTGTCCCTAAAATAAAAATGCCCAGAATGTTCACAAGCAAAAATAGCATTGTGCTGGCGCATATCAGCTTTAATAAAGCTATGCCCCACCTTGGTGCGGACAGCCTTGCCTCCACTACTTAGGATTGTATCTCGGACTATTCTAGACGCAATGGCATTATACAAAATAGTCGCGCCGGGGTTTAATTTTAAAAAATACTCAACCAGAATCGACCCTAAAATACTGCCCGTAACTACGCTACCGTTCTCATCTACCATAAAGGCCCTGTCGCCATCGCCATCAAACGCTATGCCACAATCAAGTTGGTTGACTTTTACTAAACTAATTAAATCTCTAAGATTAGCAAAGTCGAGCGGATTAGCAGGATGATTGGGGAAGCTACCATCAAGCTCTAAAAAGAGTCCGCTAATTTGAAGCTTAGTGATTTTTTGTAATTCTGGCACAATGATTCCGCCCATACCATTGCCGGCATCAATACCAATCTTCAAGCTAGCAAGATGTGGAGCAAATTTTAAGGCATGCTCTGCCCAGGCACTCAATATATCAATAGACCTGGTTGTGCCATGAGCTAAGGAGGGTTTGTAGCTCCCGTCTATAATTGCTTGTTTAATATTTATGAGCCCACTATCTTCACCAATTGGCTTGACCCCCTCGCCAGTTAGCTTAATGCCATTGTATCCAGTGTCATTATGGCTCGCCGTAACCATTGCACCGCCAGCAAAATTATAATTCCCAACTGCAAAATACATCATATCCGAGGTGATTTGACCTAAATCTACAACCTGCCTCCCCTGCTCGATAAGTCCTACCGCAATGGCGTGGGCTAGCTGCTTAGAATCGGCCCTCATATCACGCCCAATGGCCACCTCGCCTGCTGGTAAAAAATCAGCTAAAGCTTTACCGACAGCGTGGGCTATCTCTGGGGTTAATTCAGCCGGGGCTTTGCCCCTAATATCGTAGGCCTTAAAAATTGATTGATTAAATTCCATAGTATTATTCTACCAGTATTCTACCAAAAGAGATTTTTCTTCATTTTAGCGTATAGTTTTAGGTAATTCTGCTCCTGTGACTTCCAAATCTTAAATTTCTGGATATTTATCGGCAAATCCCAGCACCCCATAAACTCTGTTGTTGTCTCATTAAAGCCTTTTTTGAACTGGTACAGCCCATAATGATGATGGGACGGGTTATTAAGCTCGGCTCTAGGTGGCACTGCAACCATATCATACACGCTGGCGCCTTGTTTTTTAGACCATTGCATTGCTTCCCATTGCAAAAGGTATGGCGCCATTAGGTTGCGCTTGGTATCAAATGAACCGCCGTCTTTATAATAAGCTTTAGTACCAAAATGCGTGATAAAAACTCCTCCCAATACATCGTTATCATGCATGGCGACCAAAAAATTAGCCATCTTAGCTGTGCCTAATGCCCTCCAGTAATGACCAAAATAGTCCTTGGGGCGTAAAAAAAACTTTGCTCGGCTTTGGGTGGCAGCCATAAGCTCATACATCAAATCTACTCCTGCATCGTCCATGGCGCGAGACTCTACCATGACTCCCCTGCGTCGAGCCAGGCCAATATTATAACGTGTTTTTTGCTTAAAACTAGCCAATATGGCTTCCTCGCTAGGTTTCAAATCTACAAATATCGTTGCCTTGAACTGCAAGTCACTGCTTGATTTAATAAGCTCTAGCTTAGAAAACTCAAATTTATCCTCACACTCAAGTTCTGGCTCGACTTTTAGCACTATGGCTTGGTTGTCATAATGTTTCAAAAAAGTCTTAATATCGTAAATAAACTCTGAAAAGTGAGCTCTTGAATCTTGATTAGACTGATAACTAGTAAAAAACCCAGGGCCCTTTGGGCAATAATAGATACTGCCCAGTATTGAGACGGGCTTACGCAGTAGTACAAAAGCTACAATGTAGGCAGTAGCCTCATAAATACAATAAATTGTCTCCCAGCCGTTATACTCCTTAACCTTAGCCCACTCACTACTCTGATAAATATGCCCGCCGTCGGCGTTAGCTAAAACCAAATCATCCCACTGGGCAATTTCTGCCTCATTCGCTAAGCGTATCACTACCCTCTACCCCGTAATTTTCGGTAAAAACTAAATACTTTATATTTAGATTTATTAATCGGAATATCATAGGTACCCAAGTAACTAACTGTTTTACCCCCATAACCTTTTTTAAAAGTCGTAAGACCTGCCCACTTATGTCCGGAGTCGTCATTGGGGGCAACACCGCATAGATCAATTTTGCTGTAGCCCAGCTGTTTAGCATCTAGCAATGCCACCCACAACAGATAGACCATAGCCTTGTATTGACGGTTAAGTGTCTGGAAAGCGCCGGAGTGTGAATAGTAACGAGTACCGCCATAATCATAAAACATAGCCGCTGCTATCGGCTGGCCATCAACCTTCGCAATGTAGAGCTTGATGCTACCTTTTGGCGCCATAACTTTATAAATATCCCGATAATACTTATTTGGGTAAAAGGTTACCTTGGCACGCTTAGCAGTGTCTCTAAGCATACCCAAAAAACTTTCAAAATCCTCGGCACTACTCGTAATGCTAACTTCTACACCGCGCCTACTGGCACCATTAATAAGATTACGATGCCCAGATTTTAAATCAGCCCGTAGTTCCTCTTCCGTTTTGGCAAGGTCAATAATTTGCGTATGTTCTGGGTCAACTTCAGCAACCTTAATGGCACCGATGCTCTTCAATTGCTCGGCAGTAATTGCACCCATTGGCTCAATTTGTACAAAATCAAAACCTTCGCTCTCGGCAAGTTTCATAATTGATTGCAAGGAGTCAGATCCTTTTAAGCGGGCTGTTGGGCCAGATGGTACAACTAGATATCTGATGCCGCGTGCTTTGTGCTCAAAACCAACCCAGCTCCAATGGTTAGACCACTGGAAATAAGTACTTCTACCGACGGCCTCTTGTACCGAAGCCCAGATTTGACTTTGTAGCACTGAGGCTTGTAGGCTTTTTTGCAAGACATCCCAGTCGTTTGGTAAATGCTCCATGGTTTTATTATACCAAGCATGTATGCCGATGTCTTGGGGTGTTATACAATAACAGCTATGAACATCCTTGCAATCGAATCTAGTTGCGACGAAACCGCGGCAGCAGTGGTCCAAGATGGTAGTAAAATACTCTCCAATGTAATTGCCTCGCAGATCGAAATCCACGCCCGCTATGGAGGCGTCGTGCCAGAAGTAGCGGCCCGATCGCACATTGAGGTAATTATTGCAGTTATCGAAAAGTCACTATCCTACGCCAAGCTCACCTGGGACGATATCGATGCCATCGCCGTCACCAAGGGGCCGGGGCTAATTGGCTCATTACTAATAGGTGTCATGACAGCCAAAACGCTGGCTTTGGTAAAGCAAAAACCACTAATAGCGGTCAATCATATCTGGGCGCACGCCTTTGCAGCCTTTTTAACTGAAAAAAAGCCAGCATTCCCGATGCTTGCCTTGACGGTATCAGGGGGGCACACAACCCTTGCGTTATTTAGCGAAGATCTCGATCGCAAAGTTATCGGTGAGACGCTCGACGACGCCGCTGGAGAAGCTTTTGATAAAGTGGCTAAACTGCTTGGGCTTAGTTACCCAGGCGGCCCTGCGCTGTCTAGAGCAGCCGAGAACGGCAATGAAAATGCCTACAAGTTCCCAATAGCTAATTTAGGCAAATCTAGCTTCAACTTTAGCTTCTCAGGCTTAAAGACCGCCGTACTACGACAAGTACAGCAGATTACAGGAGTGAGCCCAGGCGCGAGTGAAGGCACCAAAAGCTACAAACTAGATAGCCAGGTAATAGCTGACATCTCGGCATCGTTTCAAAAAGCAGTAGCTACAGCATTAGTGCGCCAAACCCACAGAGCTTATCTACAATATCAGCCCAAATCAGTTGTAATAGGCGGTGGCGTAGCTAGCAACGCATACCTAAGAAATAAAATAACCGCGGTGATACCTGATGCAATTTTTGTCCCAACTATACTTTGTACTGATAACGCCGCTATGATTGGAGCTTTAGGCTACCAAATGTCACAAAAAGACATAGCTAGTGATCCGCTGAAGCTAAGTGCTAACCCTAGTATTGAAGTTATATAAATTTATTAATTACTTAAATTAAGCCTATAGTACATCAAGCTCTTTGAGCTTAGCTACGATATCGGCTTGTTCTTGTTGCTTCTTGGCTATTTGGGCGTCTAAGTCACTTCTGTCGCCTTCGAGATTGGTGATGTCCTTTAGGTACCTATCCCTAAATTCTTCAAGACGCTTCTGGATCTTTCGTTTACTGTCTTCCCAGTCGTTCAAAATACTATCGAGCTTGTCATCCGCAAGGTCATCAGTCTTCTCTGGCTCGTTATCTGGGAACAGGCGGTGGATAGATGCGTCCGTACTAGAGGGCTTCTTTGCCTTGTCCTCTACAATGGGTGCCGGCTCTCTGCCGTCAGGCATTTGGTCCTCTGCCTTC
>CALRDO010000019.1 GCA_943354915.1 Patescibacteria group bacterium UBA4664 | reverse complement strand
CATTTGATGACTACGACGTTGTTATTAGCACTTCTTCTGCTTGGTCTAAAAATATCAATTTTAAGGAGCCAACCAAACACATTTGTTATTGTTTTAGCCCAGCCCGAATGCTTTGGGACAGCTGGCCTGCATACCTGACAGACCAAAAGCTAGGACCAATCATCAACTTTTATATTACCAGGCTGGCATCACAGCTTAGGCTCTGGGACTACTACCGGGCGCAAAACAGCACTCAGTTTATCGCGATTAGCGACTATATAGCTACGAGGATCAAGAAGTTTTACCACCGCGGCAGCAAGGTTGTTTATCCACCGGTTGAGCTAACAAAGTATATCGGGCTCAAAACTAAAAAAGAAGACTACTACCTGGTGCTATCGGTACTATCAAAATATAAAAATATCGAGCTTGCTATTAGGGCTTTTATGCCTTCTGGTAGAAAGTTAGTGATTGCCGGTGATGGCCCAGACTCCGCAAGGCTACGGGGTATAGCCGAGGGTGCAGATAATATTAGTTTTACCGGGCGCATTAGTGATGCCGATAAAATCAGGCTGTTAGCTGGCGCCAGAGGCTTTGTATTTTGTAGTATTGAAGACTTTGGCATCGCCATGGTCGAGTCGATTGCTGCCGGCACTGGAGTTATAGCTCTCAAAGGTGGGGGAGCCAACGAGATAGTTAAGGCTGGCCAAACTGGGCTGTTTTATGACAAAGCTGATGAAGAATGTCTGAATAGAGCTATCGTAAATTACGAGAAAACTTTTCTGGCTGGCAAGCCTATTAATAACAGCTATGTATTTGAAAAGTTTGACACTAAAATATTTAGAGATAATATAACAAGCATTGTTAATAGTACATATAGTGGAGATAAAAAATGAGCACCCCAACCGTCCAAATCCTAGGAGTTAGAATTGATCCACTAACAGCTAAGCAAGTTAATGACTTGATACTAGTTCACGCTACGGCACCTTACCGTAAGCCACTAGTAATTTTTAAGCCCTATGTTGAGTTCCTATCCCTGGCTGCCAAAAATGATGACATTAAAAATTTATTAAATAGTTCGGACCTGAGTGTTGCCGACTCAACCGCAATTTTGTGGGCCGCGAGCTACTTGTATGGCAAGCCAGTAATGCGTTTCGGAGTATTTTCATTGCTAGCTAGCTTGGTCTTTAGGGTTCAGTCGGCAAGTTGGCTAGGGCAAATAGTACCGCAGAAAATGGCCGGCGTGGACCAGACAAAGCCTTTGCTGCAAGAAGCAGATAGTTTAAAACTAACAATAGGCATCCTCGGCGGGCCTAGGGACACCAAGCAAATGCAATCTGCACTAACTAAACAATTTCCGGGCATTGAGTTCCATTGTTGGCCAGGCTACTTTAGCGCTAGAAAGGAATCCAGTATCGTTGACGCAATTAGTAAATGTAATTTAGACATATTGTTTTGTGCCCTAGGTTTTCCTAAACAGGAAAAGTTTATTAGTAAGTATCGTTCTGAGCTTAAGGCAAAGGTCATTATTGGTGAGGGAGGTAGCTTTGATTACAGCCAGCTCGGTGGGAAAATTATGAGAGCTCCAGCTACATTAAGAAAATTCGGGTTGGAGTGGCTGTGGAGATTGCTATTGCAACCCAAACGTTTTAAAAGGCAGCTTGCTATCCCATATTTTATTCAAACAGTGCACAGGCAGAAACGACAACGCCGATAACTTTACGCTTATGGTCAAATGATTTATAATAGTTTTATTAAGGTAGGGTCAATATGATAGAACTTAGTAAATGTCCGCAGTGTGCGCCAGCCGACCGAGCTACAATAGCTGGGAGGGAGTTTTGTATGCGCTGCGGTACGCCAGCTGAGGATAACCAGGCTATGAGCAGTCCTCAGGCTGGTGGTAGCGCGACACAGCCTAGTGTCGCCAAATTTAGTGCCACGCCAGCGCCATTAGTACAGGTTGCACCAGAGCTAGCACCTGCTGTCCCAGCACCAGTTCCCGCTATTCCTCCAACAGCTCCACTAGAGCCTGTTAATGTAGTGTTGGATGCCCCAATACCTCAAGTGCCAGTCGTAAATATTCAGACCGCAGCGGAAACCATAGCGCCAGTAGCTTTGCCTCAGCCAGAGCTTGCTGGACCTACCCCTACCACAGATTCCTCGCCACAAGAAGCTGTTGCAGGCTTACCCCTCACCGACGAACAACCCACTGGCCAGTCACTAGCAATGCAGGAACCAGTTGGGCAAGCCCTATCTGCTGCTGATATTTATCTGTCGCCTGCCGATACTAAGCAGTCAGCGCTACCAGTTAGCAATGTGCCAAATGATTTAGGTTCCGCCGGTGATTTAAATATTGATTCCCAGTCTGGGGTACTAAGTGATGCGCAGTTTGATAGTCTAGGGCATGCCCTTGCCCCTAACAACCCAGTTGACAGCCAGTCACCCGTGATCGCCGCTCCAGCCCAGCCAGCAGCAAATAATGATACCCTGCCGTTAAACTCTGCTGCTCCCCCTGTACCTGTGCCCGTTGTGCAGGCAGTAGTGTCTGATATTACACCACTACCAGCGCCAGTCCCTGAGGCCACTCCAGCGCCCGCACAAATTTCTCATGATATTTACGCCTCACCACCCGCCAGCCTAGCTACTGCCGTAGAGACCCAGCAGCCAGCCACTAAGGAACCAAAAGCTATGCCTAGTAGTGGTTCTAGTATCCGCAAAATACTCAAACCAGCCGGTGTTGCTGTCAGTATTTTGATATTATTCATGGCAGGGGCTTATATCTGGAAGGTTAATTATCCTAGCCTAGCCTTTAAAATAGCCAGTGCCAAGGCTGGCATTGTCGCTACTATACCCGGCTACATTCCATCTGGCTATGATCTCGGTTCTGATATCCAGGCTAACCCCGGTTCTGTTAGTTATTATTTACAAAATAAGCAAGATGCAAAGAAAATATCTATTTCGCAGTCTAAAACAAATTGGGATAGTCAGGCATTGGCCGAGGATTATGTCGCCCCCAAGGCCGAGAACTACCTAGCCTTGCAAGCACAGGGCTTAACAATTTATGTTCTCGGCAGTAATCAGGCGACCTGGGTTAATCATGGTACCTGGTACAAAATAGATAGCCCCGACCAAGCCCTAGACCAGGACCAAATTATTAAGATAGCCACGAGCCTATGAGCGATAAAGCCTGGGAGCAGTTAGTAGACCTGATAGATACCAAGTATACCGTTGACTCATCAGCCAGCCGACAAGAGCCGCTCGAGGATAATAAGAAGCTACAACAGACCATTGAAGCAATATTTTTTGAGAAAGATAATTTTAAGTACAAGATTGAGCGAATAACAGCACCGCGAATTGTTGATAAAAAAACATTTTACTCTGGGCATGGCGCTGCCAACAGGTCGCAGTACACTTACGACCCCGAGGAGATATCTACCAAGGTAGTCTGCTATAAACAACTGCCCGATGGGCACTATAACGAGATAGCGCCTGAAGACTTAATGCTTGCTAATTAAATCTGATATAATTACATTATGAATAAAGCTGTTAGAGTTCGTTTTGCGCCTAGCCCTACAGGTTTTTTGCATATCGGCGGAGTTAGGACTGCACTATTTAACTACCTTTTTGCAAAATCGCATAAAGGTAAGTTTATCTTGCGCTTAGAGGACACCGACCAAGAACGGTTCGTAGCAGATGGGGTAGAGCAGATTATTAAATCGCTTGATTGGCTCGGTCTGCACCCTGACGAAGGAGTCTGGTACGAGGAAAAGCCAGGCGAGCATGGGCCATACATACAATCTAAGCGACTTAATCATTATGGTAATTTCGCTCAAGGGCTAGTTGCTTCTGGGCTAGCTTACTATTCAGATATTAGCCCGGAGCAGCTAGCTAGCCTTAAGGCCGAAGCACTGGCTAGTAAGCAGCCCTTTGTGTACCAGCAGTCAATGGAGCCTAGTAATGTTACGGCACCGGACACTGCGTTGCCAATCAGATTAAAAATACCAGCTGGTAGCACCAAATGGAGCGATGAGGTCAGAGGTGATTTTAGTACAAGCAACAGTCTAATTGACGATTTTATTATTATTAAAGCCGATGGCTTCCCGACCTATAATTTTGCCAATGTGGTAGATGATCATCTGATGCAGATATCCCATGTTATCCGTGGCGATGAGTTTATAAGTAGCACAGCTAAGCATGCCTTGCTTTATGATATGCTAAAGTTTGACAGGCCCACTTGGATCCACCTACCGCCAATCCTAAGCCCCGATGGCAAAAGAAAGCTTAGCAAGCGCGACGGCGACGTCAACGTGCTAGACTATCAAAAAAAGGGCTACTTGCCAGAGGCCTTATTAAACTTCTTATCACTACTCGGATGGAACGACGGATCAACTCAAGAGATTTTTAGCCCAGAAGAACTAATTGCTAAATTTAATATTGATAGAATCCAAAAAAGTCCGGCTGTTTTTGATAGTGTCAGGCTAGACTGGATGAACGGTGAATACCTCCGCCACAAACTCACCGAAGAAGAATTTATAGAGCATATCAAACCATATATTCCAGCTGGCTGGCTTAATGACCTAGATTATTTCAAGAGCGTCTTGAGGCTCGATCGCGATCGGATCAAAAGGCTTGATGAAGCAAAATACATTATGGAGATATTCTTTGACTTGCCAAAGGTAGATAGTAAGTTGCTTTATAAAAAAGATGATGCCGCAACTGCAAAGCAATGGATCGCCAGCACAATTAGCGAGCTGGATACTATTGAATTTACGCATAGCAAACTTGAAACTGCCCTACGGGGCTTATCTGAAAAGCTTGAAGCACAAACCGGCAAGTATTTCTATGTCCTGCGTGTGGCCCTAACTGGACGTACTGAAGCCCCAGGCCTATTTGATATATTCGAGACCCTTGGCAAGCAGGAGTCTCTTAAGAGGCTTAAAAACTGCGCTCACTGAGCGAGGTTTGCTATTCCCAGTCTAGGGTACCACCAGTTTGATACTCCGTGACTCGAGTTTCAAAAAAGTTCTTTTCTTTTGATAAATCTGCTGCCTCGCTCATCCAGGGGAAGGGGTTCTTTGTATGGTATTGCTTGGGTAAGCCAACCGCTGACAATCTACGATCGGCAATGTGCTCAATGTACTGCTTAAACCCTTCGGCGTTCATCCCGAAAATACCTTTAGGGAAAACATCTTGAGCATAGTTGTATTCAAGCTTAGTAGCTTGCTTTACCAAATCAACCATTCTGCTCTGAAAATCTTCGGTCCATAGCTCGGGTTGTTCTTCTTTGATGGCGTTGATCATATTGATACCAAAATTCAGGTGCTGCGATTCGTCGCGCATAATGTATTGGATCTGCTCGGCACTACCAACAAGCTTGTTTTGACGCTGAAAGCCAAAAATCACAGCAAAACTAGAGTAAAAAAAGATGCCTTCTAAAATTAATGAGAAAATACAGAGGTTTTCTAAAAACTTCTGATCGGTTTCGAATGTTCCGGTATGGAAGCTATCATCAAAAATACCCTCATTAAAAGTCAGTATAAACTTAGCCTTGCTAAAGTGTGATGACTTTTCGCGGTACATATTGAATATCTTTCCGCCGTCTAGGCCCAGGCTCTCGACGATATATTGGTAGGCATGAGTATGGATAGCTTCCTCGTAAGATTGTCGGAGCAGGTACATTCGGCATTCGGGGCTAGTAACGTGCTTATAAAGGGCCAGCACAAGGTTATTGGCTGCTATTGAGTCGGCAGTAGTAAAAAACCCCAAAGCAGTCTCAAAAGCCTGGCGTTCGTCGGCGGTTAGTTGGTCAGACTTCCAGAGCTCAATATCGTCTTGCATGGCGATTTCGGTAGGGAGCCAGTGGTTAGCATTGCCAGCCAAGTAAGCGTCCCAGGCAAAATTATGCTTCATTGGGTGCAATTGTATGACATCGGCATCCTCGCCGTTAATGATACGACGCTTATTGACATCGGGTCTGGTTTCGGACATTTTTAGTGACATTATAATACTCCTTTTGTTTTAGTTATTTTTTGAATGTTACTGGTCATAAGCAACCTTGCTCGTAGCATCTTTACTAGCCTTCGACTTTCACTTCGCTGGCGTTGGCATTGCTGATTTCTCGCTTGTGGGTCGATCCAAATTCGGCAGTATCGACGGTCGATTTTTCGACCTGAGAAATTGCCAGACTACGAAGGTAGTAAGTTGTTTTTAGACCTTGGTTCCAGGCGGCCATATAAATATCGCTGAGCTGCTTGCCACTAACTCCTTGCACGAAGATATTAAAGCTCTGGCTCTGGTCGATCCATTTGCCGCGATGAGCGGTGATCTTGACTAAGTTCATTGAATTAATCTCAAACACTTCCTTGTACTTGGCACGCAGCTTTTCGGGTATTTCTGTAATCTTTTGAATCGATCCATCGTGGAACTTGATTTTTTTGACCATCGTCTCGCTCCATAGATTAAGCGCCTTAAGGTCCTTAATGAGGTATGAGTTGATGACAGTAAAATCGCCACTCATATTTGATTTGACGTAGAGGTTTTTATAAATCGGCTCAATACAAGGGTAGCAGCCAGCAATATTGGCAATCGATGCGGTTGGGGCGATTGCCATGGTATTAGAATTGCGCATACCGTATTTTTTAACGTGGGCTTTAATTGGTTTCCAGTCTAGTTTGCCCCCGCGCTTAAGGTCAATTTTATTGCCCCGCTCGGCTTCTAGCAGGTCAATCGTGTCGGCAGGGAAGATGCCACGGTCCCATTTAGAGCCTCGGAAGCTGCGGTAGGCTCCGCGCTCTTTGGCGAGCCGGCTTGAACCTCCAATGGCGTGGTAGCTAATGAGCTCCATCGATGAATCGGCAAATTCAATAGCACGAGGGGAATCGAAATTAATATCTAGCATATACAGAGCATCCTGAAAGCCCATAATACCAAGACCGACCGGGCGGTGCTTGAGATTTGAGGCCTCACATTCCTTAGTTGTGTAGTAGCAAATATCAACTACATTATCTAGCATCCGCATAGCAAGCGAGGTAGACTCCTCAATTAGAGCCTTATCAAGCTTACCTGCTTTAATGTGCTTAGCAAGGTTAATTGAACCAAGGTTACAAACAGCTGTTTCGGTGGCTGAATTATTCAAGGTAATCTCGGTACATAGGTTGGAGTTGTGGATAACTCCAACGTGGTCTTGAGGGCTACGAACATTACAAGCATCCTTGAATGTTATCCAGGGGTGGCCTGTTTCAAAAAGCATCGTTAGCATCTTGCGCCATAACCCGACAGCTGGGATGCGCTTAAATAGGCTTATTTTGCCTTGGTCGGCCATCTGTTCGTACTGCTCATAACGTTTTTTAAATGCCTTTCCGTATAGGTGGTGCAGATCTGGCGCTTCCTCGGCACTAAATAGCGTCCAGTCTTTGCCCTCGGTAACTCTCTGCATAAATAGGTCTGGCACCCAATTGGCGGTGTTCATATCATGAGTGCGGCGGCGTTCATCACCGGTATTTTTACGCAACTCCAAAAAGTCTTCAATATCAAGATGCCAGGTTTCCAAGTAGGCACAGGTTGCGCCTTTACGCTTGCCAGAGCGGCTAATAGCCACAGTGGTATCGTTCATAATCTTTAAAAAGGGGACTACACCTTGCGACGGAATATTGACAGTTTTAATTAGTGAGCCCGTGCCACGGATATTGGTCCAGTCGGTAGCTATCCCACCGGAGTATTTACTCATCAGAGCATTATCCAAATAGACCTTAAAAATGTGCTTTAAGTCATCCTCGACAGTATTCAAAAAGCACGAGCTAAGTTGTGGCTTTGAGGTACCAGAGTGAAACAGCGTGGGGGTAGAAGGCACATAGCGCAAAGTCGAGAGTACATCATAAAATTCCATCGCCCACTTGTCTTTATCCTTCTTTTCAGTCACGGCCAGCCCCATGGCAATACGCATCCAAAATATTTGTGGAGCCTCTAGCCGTCGCCCACGCCCTTGAGATTGCACAAAGTACCGATCATTCAGCATATCTAAGCCCATAAAGTCTAGGAGATGATCGCGTTCTGGCTGAATATAGTTAGCTAGCGTGTCAAGCTTAAAACCGCCTAATCGTTTATCCAGGCGACCATCTTTGATTGTTTCAGCTATAAAGCTCTTGAAGGTATCCTTATAGGCTTGCGGTACTGCTGTGGGGTGAGCATCGCCAAGTACCTCTTTGTACACCTTTCTAAGTAGCAGCCGCGAGGCTAACATTGAGTATAGTGGGTCGCGTTCAATTTGGGCCTTAGCCGCCATAATCATACTATCCTCGAGCTCATCGTAGGTTATGCCATCATAAATACTAGCCTTAACCCCTTGCGCGATATCATCTAGGTCAATATCGTCGGCAATGTCATCGGCAGCTTCTAGTAGTTCCTTGACCAATCTTGCATAACTAAAATTAACCAAGCTACCATCGGGCATGGTTACTTTTAAGTTACTTTGTTCGAGTTTTTCGGCCGAGCGCACAGACTCAGCATCCCTTATAGCCTTGTGTGTCTCGCGGTACAAAATAAAGCTACGGACCGTTTTATAGTGCCCAGAGCGCATTAGCTCTTGTTCGATTAAATCCTGCATGGCCTCTACGCCTGGGGTTGTAGCCTGAAAGAGAGATTCAGACTGGACCATAACTTCATCCACGACAGCAACAATATCTTCTTTGCTAGCCTCGGTACCGACCGATTCGCTGGCCTTACCAATGGCAATCTCAATGCGGGTTCTATCAAAATCAGCTATTTGACCATTGCGTTTTTTTATTTGCGTGAAAGCCACTGCACCCTCCTCTTGTTGTTTATGTCTGTATATAGTGTTACAAAGCTCTTGTGCTCCACTATATACAGGGTTTTTTGTTTGGTCAAGGTGTTTTTTTTACTACACTCAAAGTTGTTCTCATAATCCCCCCGATGAATAAGTTGACTTATAATACGAACATAGTACGAATATATTCGAGCATTGTCAACCTCCACAAAATCTCTATTCCCAATAATAGTACGCCAAAAGTAGCATTGGCGTCTATACTTGCGGATGTAATAAATAGTTTTATTAGCATAAACTCGCTGTTGAATATAGAATATAATCTATGAATAAAAAAACTAATAGTAACTATAAAGTTTATCTGCCAAACCGTGCAAAAGAAATCGTTCAAGAGGAGAATGAATATAAGTATTCAGAGATAGAATCAAGTAAGTCTCCGGCTTACCTTTCTATTAATATTAAGGCGATGTCGATTAATATTTTTAAGGATATATTAAGTAGATATAATCTAAAATTAAGCTCTAAGTTACTGGAATTAGGTGGTGGCTATGGCTATCTAAGTAGTTACATAAAAACCATTAAACCTAAGACAAATATTACTTATAGCGATCCATCTGAAGATGCAGTAAAAAAGAGTGATCAATTTGAGGATTTTTATGGCGTTAAAATTGACAATAAAATTGTTTGTGCAGCCGAGAATTTACCGTTTAACAATAATGAATTTCCTACAATTATAATGTTTTCAAGCTTTCATCATGTTCAAGACCCACAGAGAGCCTGCAATGAAATATCAAGGGTACTTTCAAACAATGGAAAGTTACTATTAATTTATGAGCCATCTACGCCTCAGGTTTTCGCCCAGAAGTACAAAAAGCACGTAGAGAGATCAGGCGTAGAAGAAAAGTTTTATTCCATAAAGCAATACAGAAGGTTTTTAAAGAACGCCGGTCTAAATTCACAGATTCATTTTTACACCAGCCCTAACTTCCGCTGGAAAAAGTCCAGTACAATTTATTATAGTTTACTGTCTTTACTTCCTAAGTTTGTTTGCAGGTTTGTGCCTTGTAGTGTAGTTATTGTGGCTAGTAAAATAGCTGTTTGAAATATATAATACATCTGTTGGTCCCATCGTCTAACGGTTAGGACACCAGATTCTCAATCTGGCAATGCGGGTTCGATTCCCGCTGGGATCACCAAAAAAATATGGATAATAAAAAGAGGGCCTAAAGACGAATTGGTTGGTTCGTCCTTAGGCCCTAGGGCTTTGGTTTATTAATGGACCGCTATACCCCAGTCTTTGGCGATATCCTCGAGGTATACGGCAGGCATACTAATGACTGATTG
>CALRDO010000018.1 GCA_943354915.1 Patescibacteria group bacterium UBA4664 | reverse complement strand
TAGTACTGCACTACGACTCATCGGTAAGCTGCGAAATCTATCGATAATACCGGCATTTAGGTCGCGCGATAGCCCAACACCAGTTTGGAGTGATCCAAATAAAATAGTCTGCACCAAAATTCCTGGCAAGAGGAAATTGATATAAGGGCCACTGCCAGCTACAGTCGCGCCAATGGCACCACCAAATACAAAATTAAATAGCGTCAAGAACATTATTGGCTGTATTGACGAAATCACCACTAGCTGCGGCAAGCGCATATAGCGCAAGAGATTACGCCTTGTTACAATCCAGCCGTCTCTGAAGCCCGCTAGTACAGTTGTCATTATGGCCTGCCTCTTTTAGGCTTTTTAGGAAGCTGGTGCTTTGGTTTTTTGCCGGTAATGGCCAAGAAAACATCATCGAGAGTTGGTTTGTGAAGTGAAATATTTTGTGGTTTAACGCCAGCTCGGTCAACAATTTGAGTAATCTTCAATAAATCAGTCGCACTATGCTTGACAGGTATCTTAATTGTTAGCTCATAGTCGTCGGTTTTAATACCCTTAGCGATGGCTTTGGTGGCCTCTATCGCTTTGTGGTAGTCAATTTCATTGCTCATTTCAAATTCCACCAAATCCCCGCCGAGTTTGGCTTTTAGCTGCGCGCTAGTGCCTTCAGCTATCACCTTGCCATAATCAATTACGGCAATCTTGTCGGCTAACTCGTCGGCCTCTTCCAGATACTGGGTCGTTAAGAGGATGCTAGTACCGTCTTTTGCAAGGTCGCGAATAATTTCCCAGAGTTCTTTGCGAGTGCGAGGGTCTAGCCCCGTGGTTGGCTCATCTAAGAATAAAATCTTAGGGTGCCCAACTAAACTAGCTCCAAGGTCTAGGCGCCGGCGCATTCCGCCCGAGTAGGTCTTGACCTGCCGATCGGCCGCGTCCGTTAGGTTAAGCCGCTCCAAAATATCTGTGGTGCGCGTTTTAGATTCTTTGGCTTTTAGGCCGTACAAAAGCCCCACCATGTATATATTTTCTCGGCCAGTTAAGAATTCGTCGATGGCTGCGAACTGCCCGGCCAGTCCGATTGTTTTGCGAACGCTAGACGGGTCTAGGCTAATATCTATCCCGGCCACAGCTGCCATACCCTTGTCTGGCTCAATCAAAGTACTGAGTATTTTTACAATTGTTGTTTTGCCAGCACCGTTGGGGCCTAGCATTCCATAGACTTTGCCTTCTTCAGCCCGCAAGGTAACACCGTCTAGGGCCACGACTTTGCCGTAATGTTTTTTAACGTTTTTTAGTTCGAATGCGTATTTCATAAGAATTTACTTTATATCAAAAAAGGTTTTATAGCCATAGAGGTACCTGAAGCCAGTGGAGCCAATAAAAACAAATTATTCGACCCTTAGAGCTTCGATTGGGTCGAGCTTGGCGGCCTTACGCGATGGCAACCAGCCAGCCATTATTGATATTGCCATCAATATCGCAATTAACGTAAAAATCTGCAAAGGCACAAATATCAAAAGCTTCGTCCCGGCGCTCAAATTGAGCTGCTTAGTGATCCAGGGGTTGAGTGCAATCCCCAAAACCACCGCCGAAATCGAGCCGATAGCCCCACCCAAAAAGCCAATCCAGGCGGCTTCGAACCTAAAGAGCCGACCAATATCGCGCCGGCGCATTCCTAGAGCTTTCATCAGGCCAATCTCGCGCGTCCTTTGTAGTACAGAAATATACATGGTGTTTATAATCCCAAAGACCGAAGCAATTATCGCAATCAGCCCAAAGCCCGCCACTATGCCACGCAGTACCCCAATGATATTTGTCAGAAACTCCTGGGTTTCTTTGACGGTTCGCACCTGAAAGCCTAAATCGCGGATTCTGCCGGCTGTGGCGTCGAGGTTACTAGGCTTATTACCGTTAGTGACCTTCACGAATATTGAGTTGTATTTACGAAAACCAGTACTGCCGCTGGTTGATATGTCATTGAGAGCCCGTGCTTCGTCAAGTGAAGTGTATATATAAAGCTCAGTACCAGGGCGCGAAGTAGCTGGTTTTTTAGAGACCGCCGCCACGGTGAAAACAACATTATCGGCGTTATCCTGAATCGATTTTGCCAGTTGCTCCGGTGTTTGGGCAAAGGACCCGGCCAGTAGCTGAGCTTTGAGCTGATCGGGCGAAAAGTTTTTAGGAATCGAGACAATCACCGATTTGCCAATGGCATTCTCGGCGCTACTAAAGCCCAACGATTGCAAAAAACCTTCTGGCAAAATTAGCTTGGCGCCATTAAAGTCAGCTCCCAATCCGCCCGCGAGCAAGTCTGGTTTTTGAGCTGGGTTATAGGACGCAATAGTAGTGACATACTTTTTTTGGCCTTCCCTAGTCATGTATCGGGCGTTGACAGTTATATCCTCACGGACCGATGCCACACCATCGACCTTAGCAATGGTATCGATATCGGCCTGGGTAATCTTTTTTATTTGCGTGGTGGCACCAGAGTTCGATACGCCGGTCCCAAAGCTCGGGTCGTATTCCTTGGGGCTAGACGTATTGGCCTGCCCAAAAATCGACGGGTCGGCTGTTACTATTAGCTCGCTGGGGTCAAAGTTATCATTGATTATTTTATTTACATAAGCAGTTGCGCCATTGCTGGCTGCTAGTGTCAGAGTCAGGGCAAATGTACCGACAGCAATCGCTAGCGCGGTCAGTATTGTTCGGCCCTTGGCACTTTTTAGGCTGCGACCAGAGCGCCGTATGATGTCGCGAGTTGTCATACTCGCCTAACCACTTTTTTGGTTTTAGAATTTGAAGCCGATATTATTTCGCCGTCTTTCATTTCGATTCGAATAGCGCACTTATCAGCCAGCTCACCATCGTGGGTTACCACTACCAGCGTACACTTTAGTTTTTTATTAAGCTCAAAAAGCAAATCTATAACTAGCTCGCCGGTAGCACTATCGAGGTTGCCGGTAGGTTCGTCGGCAAAAATAATCTTCGGCCTATTAACAATCGCTCTGGCTATCGCCAGACGTTGCTTTTGGCCACCCGAAAGTGTCGAGGCCAAGGCATCGACTTTTTCTTCTAGACCAACTGCCTTAAGTGCCGCCTCGACTCGTTTTTTGCGTTGGCTTCTTGGCGATTTAGCAATCTCTAATGGCAGCATCACATTTTGAAAACAGCTTTGATTAGCTTCCACAAAAAACGCCTGAAATATAAAACTCATTTCTGAGGCCCTAAAGGCATCAATCTGCTTAGCTTTCATCTCGGTCAGGCTTTTGTCACCTATTACAATCTCACCGCTAGAGGCGTGGTCGAGCCCGCTCATAATATGCATCAGGGTCGATTTGCCGGAGCCCGATTTGCCTATTATCGCTACCGTCGAACCTTCAGGGACCTCAAGGCTTATTTTATATAAGGCCGTAAAGAGATTGTCGCCCTTGCCGTAGGTTTTTGATACATCATTAACTTTTATCATAGCCACTATTATAGCAAGTTATATTGATAATTTGTAAATTATAAAAAAGTGCTTAAGGTATTTGGAATAAAGTCACAGCAAACCATGACTTCATCGCTTTTACTTTAGGCCAGCAGCATAAGAGTTTAGACAAAAAAAACATAGCTGTTATAATAAGATACAAATCTATTAAATAACGGAGGTCATGATATGAAGTCAAAAATAAAATACCTAATTTCTTTTGTAGCTGTTTTTGTACTAGCGGTAGTAACACTTTCAGGTTCGGCTCAAGCCCAAGAATCGCGCACCGGCACCAATGTAATAATCGCCAAAGACCAGCTCATCGACTCCTCGCTGACAACTAGTGGCGACACTATTGATATTCAAGGCAATGTCGACGGCGATGTTTTTTGTACTGGCGGCAAGGTCACCATCTCTGGGCGCGTCAATGGTAGCGTCTACTGCGCCGTACAGTCGCTGACGGTTTCTGGGCGAATCGACGGCGATATCATAAGCTTCGCACAAGATTTTAATCTTTCGGGCTCAGTCGGAGGTAGTATTACACTGCTGGCGCAAAACATCACTTTCGATTCTACCGCGCGAGTCAGGCGCGATGTAATGCTAGTCGGCAGCAATGTTACCACCGGCGGTATCATCTCCAGAGACGCCAATATCAACGCTGGCAATGCTACGATAGACGGCATCATTGGTCGTAATCTTTCCGGCAACTTCGGCACCCTAAAGCTCGGCTCGTCAGCCGATGTTAGGGGCAAAATCGACTACGCCAGTACTAGCGAGCTAACCCGCGAAGGCTCGTCAAAAACCCAAGGCACAATCACCAAAACGGCCACTACCAATACTGGTTCTGGCAGTAGCGCAACCTCTGGCTTCATAGCGCTAATAGTTGGCTTCTTGCTCTTTTTTGTATCGCTGCTGGTTGTCTCGCTACTTACTGTTTGGCTCTTCCCGAGGTTCTACATCACCACCGAAAAACAGCTGAGCAATCATTTCGGCAAATCTCTACTGCTCGGCGGGCTAAACATGCTTGTCGCCCCACTGCTCTGCTTGTTGCTAATTATTACCGTCATCGGTGCTCCACTGGGTGGATTGATACTCACGGCTTGGGTTATGTCGCTAATGCTGAGCGGGCCCATTGCAGCCTATTATGTAGGCGCCAAACTCACCAAGCACAAATACAAGCCATTTCGTACCATGTTAGTTGGCTCGGTCGTGGTGCTTGGTCTCTACGGTGTACCGATTGTTAATATTTTCGTCGCCCTGGCAGTTGCACAACTTGGCTCCGGTGCGCTAATTGGCATTATCGGTAATAGCGTCATGACACACCGACCAAAGCGCAAATCTAACTCAAAAGCTAGCAAAAAATAAAAACACCGCTTATTACAAGGGGTGTATATTGTGCTCACGAATAAAAAGTTATATCTCATGCTATACAAGGTATTTCAATTAGCTGATTTTTGAGAACACTTTCAGAAAAACAGATGGTGCGGAAAGTATTAGTATTCCTACACCAAAGCACCGCAGATATGGTGTATAATATAATTTGCATCAGCCATGATGCGTACCTAAAAATTAAGGGGTGCAGATGAGTGAGCAACAGTTCACACTCGATGCCTTAAACCAGGTTCGAGCCTCAAGAGGTGCCAGTACAATCCATCAACTTCCCTCGGGATCACGGCACGATCCGAGCAAATGCGTGGTTGCACGAGCACTCTTTGATATCGACCCAACCGTCCTTGTTTACAAGGAAGGTATTTTCACAGAGAACGAGACCTTTGCGAAAATTATTGCCAGAAGCTTCAATTACGACACTAATTCAGTCCAGTTTTCAGAGGAAGAGAACCTACCTCGCTACTTTGTGCCAACCCCCTATAAAATGTGTCGATTCATCGACGATTTCGACACTGGGCTATACCCAGAGCTAGTAGCTAGCAAGTAGCTGACTACTAACAGCAAAATTAGCCCTACCTTATGGGTCCTAACATTTAGGACCCATTTTTTTAATCTTTGGTCTTAGCTCGTGGCAAACATTGTTGGTCACCTGGCTCCATAGTGGCTATCCTAATTTAATTGTTATAGGCTAATATACGCTGTTACTGGTATGCTTACAAACAATAAAAAAAACCCACCCCTAATGAGGGGTGGGCTGTAAGCGCTAGTTAATAATACTAGCTGGCGCAGCTGGATGCCAACTGTTGTCATGCCATAGAGGTTTGCCTCTCTGGGGTCACGATGCTGAGCGGTATCAACATCTCTAGGAAAGCTCCAATGCAGTCGGTGTATTCACCGCGGGCATTTTCTTCTTCCATCCAATCGCACTCGTTGTGAGCTTGATAGGCGATAGCGTAGACCCTGAGCGAGTCGATGCCATGGTTTCTTTCCAGCTCCTCCTTCAAGACTTCAAGAGGATCAATGTAAAAGGGGCTTTCATAGGCCCCGTTTTCCCACAGGAACTGCTCGTACTCAGACATTGCAAACTTGCTTACCATTGCTTCGTAAACGACGTGGTGGTCGTCGCAGCTGCTACCAGCTTCCATCCCCGGGATGTCATCATTTTTTAGGCAAACGACTGTTGGCCTGATGCCTGACTTTGTCAGGTCCAACATCTTGGGCTCATAGACCTCCAACGGGATGTCGCCTATAACGACTATCATGTCTCGAATTTGCATCATTACTACCTTTCCGTCGTGGTGCGCCTATATCTAGGGACTAAAATAATAACACCTTATACCATAAATGTCAATGTAAGTTTATATCTTAAAAAATGATATTAGCAGTAGAGCTAACGATATTGGTACACCAAAGTCCCAGATAAGAATTAGGGTATTATTTGGTGCGTAATTTTTCTTGCGAATAATCTCAAGTAGGTGGTTAACTCCTGCTAGGAACAAAAAGCTAATTATAGGTAGCGATATCGCAACCCAGGCCTCCTCGCCCTTATAGATCGAATAAAAACAACCTAGCCCAAGACCCAAAGATACGGCCGCAATTTCGTACTGGAAGCCATTGGTTTTCCAGCCGATTGATTTGGCCATTTTCTTAGCAAAAACAGAGTGCATGACAGATGAAAACAAGAATACCCAGCCAGCAAAATATAGAATCCACCGAAGTGTATTAATTTCGCTAAAACCCGACCCATTTCCGCCTGGTGCTTGTACTCCCAATAGTGCCAATACCCAAGCCACTGCTATCATGCCAGGCAGTACTAAAGCTGATAATGTTTCGCCCATAGTAATCTCCCTTTTATGGGATTAATTATAGACTTAAAACATAGCCATAGCAAATATACTTTTATAAAATAAAAACCCCCTTTTCGGGTGGCCCAACCAATAGCTTTGGCCATGCTTTTTACCAATATTAAGCTTATCCCAAAAGAAGCTTAATAATTTAATATCTGCAGGCCGTGCTAAACAAATTGCTAAAATAAGTGTATAGTATAATTTGCATCATCCGTGGTGAGTACAACGACATAGGGGGAATAATGAACGATGAACAGTTCACGCTCGAGCGGGTCAACCGCCTTCGGAAAAGTGCGGGGCATCAGCCCCTTAGCACCTTACCATCTGGTGACCAACGGACTCCCGGCAACTGCGCTGTAGCCAGGGCTCTTCACGACATTGATCCAACAGTAATGGTATTTAGTGAAGGAATCTTTACTGACAACAAAGAGTTCGCCAAAGTCATTGCTAACTCTTTTGGATACAACTACGAGCTAGTTATCGCGAAGAATGGCGCAAGTTACCAGTTTGGGGTTCCTGTGCCTCTGCCAATGGCCAGCTTCATAGAAAATTTCGACGAAGGTTTGTACCCTGAGCTCGTATTGAGCATCTAGCAGCAGCTAGTTTCTAAAAATTAATTTAAACTGTGCACCTCAATTTAGAGGTGCACTACTATTTTATGCTAGTAAGTGTTACAATCCGTGGGAGTTAGTTCCTTGTCAGTCTACTACAGGAGTGGGGAGTTATGAAAAGAGTGTTTTTGGGAGTAATTGCCGGACTAGTGTCCGTCTTATGCTTATCTACTCTTACGCCAGCAGCAGCAGCACCCTCTTGGATCCCTAATGTTTTATAGCTTAGCTCTGGTACTAATTGGTTCAGGTAGCACCATACCTACTCGTGTTGCTGCTGTATTGCTTCTTACTGGTTATTGCCTGTGTCAGCTTGTCAGGCGCAAGTAGCTCGAGATCTGCACTATAAGGGCAAAAGCAGCATATCCAGTGACCTCAGTAGCTCTCACGCTTGTTTTATCTATTAATAGTGGTATAATACGTGGCAGTTAGTTCCTTGTCAGTCTACTACAGGAGTGAGGAGTTATGAAAAGAGTGTTTTTGGGAGTAATTGCCGGACTAGTGTCCGTCTTATGCTTATCTACTCTTACGCCAGCAGCAGCAGCACCACCTGACCACGCCAAAGCATTTGGCTTCAATAAGCCATCCACCGAAAATAGTGGATCTAACGGAGCCAATACAGCTGGACCTTACGACCCCTATGGTGTCGGACAGCCTAGTGGCAATGGTAACGGTGACGGTAACGCCAACGGTAAGCCCTGTGCAGGGTGCGTCGGTAACGCCGATAGTAAAAACCCTCCTGGTCAACTACCAGGCCCAGATGATGGTAATAATGGCTATGAGTGTGATGGTAACTCAGGCGTTGCGCGGGGTAACCCGGCGCATTCGTTCTGTCAGCCTACCACTACCACTACGCTACCACCTACCACTACCACTACGCTACCACCTACCACTACCACTACGCTACCACCTACCACAACTACGACCGTCGCAACGACTGTCCTAGGGCCTGCCACAACCACGACTGCCCCATCGGTAGTCTTAGGTGCTGTAGTATCCCGCAAGAGTCTGCCACTAACTGGTAGTAACACTCGCGTTGCTCGTATCGCAGTAGCTATTATCCTTGCCGGCGTTTGCCTTAGCTCACTTTCAAAGCTAGGAAGCCAGCCAGCTAGGCGTAAGTAGCTTCTTCTAACCCTAACGGGCTTCAAATTTGAAGCCCGTTTTTATTTGCTTTTTAATTCATCTAGAGCAGTCAGCGCCCAGACATTATCAAATACCTATCGAAAGCTGTTCGGGCGGAGTGTTCTTAGGGGTAGTAGTTTCCAGCTGGCTGCGAGAGCCTGGGTTTTTACCTGTGGCAATGTCTATTAAAAACTGATATATCTCAACCATCGCCAGTGTATCGAGTGCGCAGTACTCTTCTAGGTCTTTTAGTATCTGCTCTTTCTCGCCAGCCCTAATGCCATATAATACGGCATCCATCCAAGACCTCTGGGCCGATCCACCCTCTTGGATAACGAGGTTTTTGTAGCTAAGTTCTGGCACCAGCACCGGCAAAACTTTTTTAATGCTCGCACTGCCGCCAAATTTGGCATCAACGTATAGGCCATTTCTAAACGGCAACATCAAATCATTAATGCGTTTATTTAGACTTGCATAAAATTCTTTATATTCTGGTAGCATGTTTCCGAGCAGCGTATTGCAACTCTTCTCGAAGCTCATATTCCAGGTAATGATTGTGCCCTTTTCGCCTATTTGGCTCTTTAGTGCCTCACTCAGTGGTTTTGCCGGGTTGGTGTTGTCGGCGTGCAAATAGCCCGTGTGCTCTAGCTCCCCGGCAGGTGTTTGTATTATATGCAGTGAGTACTGAAACGGCACTTGCTGATATGGCCTGGTGCCATCAAAGTAAGGCACCGTGCTACTAAGCGTTTCGTAATCAAAAAAGTACAGCGGGTATTCGAGCTTGCTTAAAAACTTTTTAATTTTCTTTTCATCATAAATTGGCTGACCTTTTTTGAGCGCTTCTAATTGCCAACGCTGTTGCTTGACGCTGACTAGCTCCAAAGGAATGTCGGCAAGCTTTGTAAGGCCCTCAGCCTCAAGTAGTTGTAAGGTGCTGGTATTGAGGCGGCATAGTTCATAAATACTACCATCAACTACTGGCACGATATTTTTATACACTTCAAGCCATTCTTCTAGGCTCCCAAGCTGAGCTAGGGCTGGTGAAGGGTCAGGCATTTTAGCACTTTCCATTACTTCTATGGCACCCTCGATATTGCGTACCGTTTGCGGTAGTTGCCCTTTGACGTCTTCGGAGACATCCTCGGTAGCCACAATTTGTTTGCTATCGACCTCGCCGTTACGGGTATAGCTATTGTCGACGTGCATCACATAGACACTGCGCACGCGGTAACCACAGCCCTCCAGCACTGTTACCTGAAAAGCCAAATCAACAATGTGGTCATACTTAACGCTAGTGCTCGATTTGATCTCGTATAAATCCAGCTCATTATCACCCACCACGCGCAGCACATCGCATATAAAAGTAGTTTTTTTGTGTTCAAAACGGCCTTGAAAGATCGTCTTAGTACCACTTTCTAGAGCCTGGGTGGTACGAGCGGGTAAGCTCAGGTACTCAAAGTAGCTATCAAAGCCTAGCTGAACGCCGTCGGGAAAATGCGCCTCGGCATAGGCCTCGAAGTCGTGGCCGGCATCAAACATGGCCTGCAAGTCGGCACTGGCTTCTGGTATTTTTTTCTTGTCGTGCTTTTTGAGCCACAGCCAAGCCGGATGCTTTAAGTACATCATGTAATCAGATTTTGATAGTAGCATCGGCTTACTCATAACTTGTATTATAACCCAATATTAGCAACTATCTATTTAAAATATAACCAAATACCTGGCATAGTTACGCCTCCCCAGTATTTGCCGGGGAGGCGTATAAAATATAGCTCCTAATCTCGATGCTTGCTATACTTGAGGTGCTGCTCGCTTTTGACGAGGCGCATGTCCTCGTCGGCCAGATCAACCAACTCTTCAAGGCTCATACC
>CALRDO010000017.1 GCA_943354915.1 Patescibacteria group bacterium UBA4664 | reverse complement strand
TAGGATGCTTTCTAGCGGCTTTAATGGCCGGTGCGACTCCGAATATAACTCCCACGAACAAACTCACTCCTACAGCGAGTACAAGTGCCTTAAGGCTAAATACTGGCGTAATACCAGCGTACTTGCCTACCAACAAGCCTGCGAGGTAGCTCAAAGCTAAACCACATAAACCGCCGTTAATTGAAAGTATCATAGCCTCTATCAAAAACTGACCCAAAATGTTGCTACTAGTAGCCCCGATAGCCTTACGTATGCCAATTTCGCGAGTCCGCTCGCTAACAGTTACTAGCATAATATTCATGATACCAATCCCCCCTACAAGCAAGCTAATCGAAGCGATTGCTACGATAAAAGTAGTTAGTAAATCTAGAATTGTATTAAAGGTCGAGAGCAAATCTTCTTGAGTTAAAACGCTAAAATCCTCCTGGCCACCATGGTTGCTTTTTAACGTTTTATTAATAGCTTCTTGAGCATTTGATATATTTTCTGGGCTATCTACCTGTGTAATAATCCTAAAGACTTGGTTCAAGCCAGTAATTTTATTGGCGGTATTAATTGGCATATAAATCATATCATCAGCGCTGGCACCAAAACTAGTACCGCCGTCAGACTTCTTGGTGACTCCTAGGACACTAAATTTCTGCCCGCGGATGGTTATTTGTTTACCAATTGCATCTGTCTCGCCAAATAAATTGTGCTTAGTACCCTCGCCTAGCACAACAACATTATTCCTTGCATCATTATCCTGTGGGGTAAAAAACCCACCGGCAGAATATTTGATTTGGGTAATGTCATCATAGTTAGAAGTGGTGCCCACTATAAAAGGTGAGCTAGTCGATAGCTGGCCGTAGGTTACTACAGAAGAAATAATATTATATGGGGCGGTGTGAATAATGTGTGGGGTTGCTTCGATTGATGTAACGTCATTTTGAGTTAAGGTTGAGCTACCAATAGTGCTAGCGATATTAAAGCCTCCGCCAGAAGATTTTTGCTGCTGGCCATTTTTGGCACTACTATCAGAGCCAATTTTACCCGAATAAACAACCAATAAATTAGCGCCAAGGCTCGAAACCTGACTAGAAACCTGTGATTTTACGCCGTCACCGATGCCAATCATCAGCAGTACTGCAAAAACTCCAATTATAATACCTAGCATAGTCAAAAACGATCGCATTTTAGCCGATTTGATACTAATTAAAGCCATTTTGATATTCTGCCAAATCATTTCTTAACCTCTTTCTCGGTCAATAGGCCGTCTCGAACCAAAACTGTATTTTTAGCGTAATGAACGACCTCTGGGTTGTGAGTAACAACAATAATTGTTACTCCCTGGCTATTGAGAGACTTGAGTAGGTTCATTATCTCAATACCTGTTTTTGTATCAAGGTTGCCCGTCGGCTCGTCTGCCAAGATAAGGCTCGGGCTATTAACTAAGGCCCTCGCAATTGCTACTCTTTGTACCTGCCCACCGCTAATGCGGTTAGGCCTGCTTTTAATCTTGTCTTCGAGCCCAACTTGCCGTAAAACCTCCCTGACCTTTCTTTTTCTCTCGCTTGATTTAACTTTTTTATAAATTAGTGGCAATTCAACATTTTGCATGATATTAAGCCTTGGCAATAAATTAAAATTCTGAAACACAAAACCAATTTTATCTCGTCTGAGCTTAGATAGCTGCTTGCTGCTGAGTGTCTCGGTATCAACGCCATTGAGTATGAACTTACCGCTAGTGGGCCTATCGAGTAAACCAATGATATTCATTAACGTCGATTTGCCGGACCCAGAAGGTCCCATAATTGCCAGGAAGTCTCCTTCTAAAACAGTTAGGTTGACTTTTTTTAGTGCATCATAAACTCCAGCGTCATCATCATAACGCTTGGCCAGATCCTTCATTTCAATTATTGGTTTATTTTGCTTCATAAATTAAACTTAGGAAAACATCCCTATCAATTGTTTTATTATACACAACTGGATTGCCTAATGATAATAAATCTTGCTTATTTGATGCTAATAATTGCCAGCTACTGGGTACCAAGACATTATTTGTTAGCTTGTAAGGCCAGCCACCATTTTGGAGCTGTATGTAAGAGTTGAAATCAACAACTCTAGTGTTGGCCAGCCTAAAGGGCAAGGTGTAGCTAAAGCTATATTCAGATGGTTTAAGTGGCTCTAGCTCACTTCTAAATTGATAAACATCATAGCCTCCTTCGGCACCCTTATATTCTTGATTGATTGTAGAATTACCATCAATTTTGCTCCCCCTTGGTATGGCAAATTTTATAAGGCTTTTATTGGGCTTAATTAAAAATGTACCGCCTCCATTTGCTGGATCGATATAGTGATAAGACTGCTCTAGAGTTTGAGTCCTGGTAATCTTAACAGCTATATTGACCGAGCCATCCTCCAGAATGCTAGCTGTACGCTCCAATTGCCTATCTATAAAGGCATTACTTTTATCAATACTGATATTGTCCTCCGCCAAGACAAAATAATCTCCTGCAAAGGGCACCAATGAGCCGTCATACTTAATATTCTCAAGGCTTTTTGCCAAATCGTCATTAGTCCCAAAGAGTAATATCTGCCTCTGATTAGCTAAATCCTTTAATCCGCGCCCCAATTCCACTAATTCAGCAAGGTTTTTTTCAGATAACCTACGAAGTATTTCATTAGCTACGCTAGATAGGATTGTCTTGGGGTCGTTCCCTTCAATCTTATCGCGTCCATATTCAATTTCTGCCTGCAGGGTTTCGGTAATATTGTCCGGTGTAATAGTCAGCTTATAATTGGAGAGTACAACAGGGCCAGTTTGATCTAAAAAGTACTTGAGTACTTCTGGGGTCATAGCGACGACTATATCAACGCCGAAGCCCGATTCCTTCTCAAAAATAATTTTAGCCCTTTCAAGATTAGTACTACCGTTCAGGTTGCGCCCACTATTTCTCAAATTGAGGTATTGCTCATACTCCAAAGGGTCAGCAAATTTATCAAGATAGCCAATCGCCTCGTATTTATGATCATAATAATAGACTGAGCGTATCGGCTCAGGAGTAATTTTGCCTTGATCGACCGATAGGTACCCGACTGTGCCAATAAACCCGCCTCCATACCTTGCCTCGGCATTGTTCATAAAAAGAATGAGTATATTTTTTTTACCATTTAGCCCCAGTAGACTCTCACTCAACAGCTTATAATCATTAATTTTTGTAGTTTTATTTACAACTTTATCGCCTAAACTACTAAGATTTTGGGCAAGAAATAGTACGGCGAAAATAATCGTTGCTACAGCTATACTTTTGCTTAAATTACCTCTTTTGGTTGATTTTCCCAATTACATACCCTCCTAGCTCACTCAAAAACCTATCTTCTGAAAACATCTTGGCTCCTTTTACTATTATCTCCTTGTCAAAACTAGTCTTTTCGAATTTCTGGATTGCCTCGACCAAGCTTGCAACCGATTGTTGGCTATGATAAATGCCAGTCTGACCATCTACAACAGTCTCGATGGCTCCACCTTTGGAAAAACAGATTACTGGCTTGCCGGCTGACATTGCTTCTAAAGGAGTAATACCAAAGTCCTCTAGGCCAGAGAAGATTAATGCTTTTGACGCCAGATAGAGAGAGTCAACCTTTTCATCTCTCGGGCTAACAATAAACTCAATGGTGTCGCCAGCTATTTTTTGGAGATTTTTAAGTTCTGGTCCTCTACCTGCAACTATCAGCTTCCTGCCAAGCTCATTGCAGGCCAAAATAGCCAAATCGACTCTCTTGTAGGGTACTAACCTGGAGACAACTAGATAGTAATCCCCGACTTTGGCGTGCCTGTAATCAAATCTCTTAATATTGACCGGTGGGTTAATAACCTCACTCTCCCTGCCATAATATTTTTTAATACGCCCAGCTACAAGATTTGAGTTAGCTATCAAAAAATCTGGTCTTTGGGCGGCAGCAAAATCCCATATTCTTAATTTTCTAACCATTGAAGGCATCAATAATCTGACCAACGGGTTTAATACTCCAAAGCCAGGATGAGCTAGATAGCCCTGATATCCACTCCAATAATATCTGACTGGGGTATGGATATAGCTAATATGCAAAGTTTCGGTTGAAGTAATTACCCCCTTAGATTCAGCGCTGGAACTAGAAATTACCAGGTCGTAACTACTTAAATCTAAACTCTCAAAGGCCAACGGCCTGATGCTTGCAAAAAGCTGGTGTTTACGTTTGGCAAGGGGCCAACTTTGCAAAAATGTCGTGTGGACCTTTCTACCCTTAAAAATCGTTAACTTTGCGCTATCATAGGCACTAGTATACAGCTCGGCCTGAGGGAATAGCTTCAGCATACTCTCGACTACTCTCTCGGCGCCACCAACTCCCGTCAACCAATCGTGTACTATTGCCACCCTTAGATCAGATAATTGTCTTTTATATTCCATTGTGCCTGAAAATAGCCTGCCAGATTGTTTTAATAATTATTTTGATGTCTAACCATAGCGACCAGTTCTCGATATAAAAAAGATTAAGCCTAACTCTATCGGAATATTCTAAATCATTCCTGCCAGATGACTGCCACATGCCTGTAATACCTGGCCGAATGGTAACTATCTTGGCTAAACTAGCTACACCACCTGCCAATGAGAGCTCTGATTTTGGTAGTGGCCTGGGCCCAACTAAACTCAAATCTCCCCTTAGCACATTGTAAAGCTGAGGCAATTCATCTAGGCTCGTTCTCCTTAAGAATTGGCCTAATCTGCTGACCCTAGGATCATGCTTGATTTTGGCAGTTAGCCTAAATTCGTCAGCTTTATCTTTTGGCAGGCCTTTAAGCACTTCCTCGATAGTTCTGCCGCCAAACTTGGCACCTAAGCAATACTTAGCTTGCATTGTCCTAAACTTATAGACATTTATCCGCGTCCCACCACGACCATAACATTCGTGCTTATAAATAGCTGGGCCGGGGTCTTTTAACCTGATAATGGCGTAGATAAGTAGCTGAAGCGGAAAAGTTACGATAACAATTATTGTTGTTACTATTACATCGAATAATCTTTTTATAACCCTACTCCAGCCCTCTAGGGGGGTTGGCTTAAGCTCTAAAATAGGAATCTCACCTATCTGAATTGTTGCTATCCTTGAGGTATAAAGGCCAGCAATGGTTGGAACAAATTGATATCCTATATGGTTAGTCTGGCAAAAAGACAAAATGTCTACAGCTCGTTCCTCGTTATTGGTATTATCTGCCACCATTACCATATCAATCTGATGTAGCTTATGTAATTGTGCCAGCTGCGTAGTTGTAGCATCGGCTAGGCTAGCTAAAGTAGCCACCACGCGGTAGCGTTTTTTGAGGGTTTTTAATGCCACCAGTAATTCATCTGCAGCGCTCCCCTCCCCAATCAAGAGCACTCTATAAACTCCAATCCCAAAAATAGACAGAGTGTGCTGCAATATACCCATTAATATTCTACCCAGGCTGACTAGAACTAGCGCAAACATAAAGCCATAGACAGGTATGATTTTCGCCGGAAATATTGGGCTAGGGCTCATAAAGTCGATTACAATCAGTACCATTACTCCTGATGCGCAGGCGGCCAGAATATTACCAAAATCTATCAAATTCCTTCTATCGGATCTCATTTTGTAAAGTCCAACGCTAGCAAATATCAAAAGCCAAATAGGCAAAAATACCAGCATAAAGTTCAAATAACTATGCCCTGAGATAGTTACAGAAAATGGCTTACTGCTGCCTTCTCGGATTAAATACGCTAATACAAAGCTGATAACTAGCATTAGATAATCAACTGGTATCTGCAGAGCTGTTATGAACAATTCGCTTCTTTTTCTCATAGTATTTATTGTACCATCTAATAAAATAACATTCGCTATTTAAAAACGAATGCTATTTATTGCTATTAGCTAGCTATAAGCCGAATTTTGTACCCAGCACCTTTATATATCAATTGCATATTAAAACAGTTGGGATTGAGCCATAACTGCGTGAGCAAACTGACTCGAATTGATATACAAAGGTGCTGGGCGATGACCATCTATCTTAATACCTGCTAAAAGCAGGCACTACCTCCCGCCAATTCAGAGCTCCAAAATGGCCTGGTGCACTAAATTGGCGGGATGACGCGATATACCCAAAAAAGACGAGAAGTCTCTCTGCCATAAAGGCAGAAGGGCCCATAATCTTGCAGCCGGTAGGGTTTACCTCCCACGATAGTCACCTATCATGGCTGGGGGCTCTTAACCCACTCTTTTCACCCTTACCCAGCACCTTTATATATCAATTGCATATTAAAACAGTTGGGATTGAGCCATAACTGCGTAAGCAAACTGACTCGAATTGATATATAAAGGTGCTGGGCGGTATAGTTTCTGTGGCACTTTCCCTAGGATCACTCCTGGTTGTAATTAACAACTACCGTTACTCTATGCTGTTCGGACTTTCCTCCCAGCACCTTTGTAAGTACCAATTGAAGCGCTCTCGATTGAACTAAGACTAATTTCTAAAATTATTGCTTCGATAATGATATACACAAAGGTGCTGGGCAATCATCCGCTAGCTAATAGCTTGCATATTATAATATATTTATGCTTATATGTCTATTTTTGGCTATCTAGAACCTGGTTAACAATAGCGTCAGCTAGAGTATTATCCTCACGATAAATATGAGTAAATGTCAGGCTTAAGCCTGCTCCGAGCGTCTTAACCTTAGCATTAAGTGGGATAATATTGGCATTTTTAACCCGATATTGACCGTTGAGTTGCCTAACTATGAGCTGGCTATCCAAAAAGAACTCGGCTTTTTTGATGCCCAATTCGTGCATTTTTTCGAGTGCGACAATCACAGCGCTATATTCAGCATAGTTATTAGTCTGAATACCAAGATATTTACCTATTTCCTCAATAACTTCATTATCCTGATTAAGGATAACTGCGCCTGAAGCCGAAGGCCCAGGATTGCCCCGAGAGCCACCGTCGCAAAAGACTATCGCTGAGTCATTTTTATTCATTTCATCTCCTTAATTAGCCATATTGCTATAACCGAAAAGCCGAGTACAAACCTGTAAAGTACAAATGCCAGTAGTGAATGTTTTTTGAGGTAATCTAGCAGCCAGTTGATGACTGCCAGGCCAACTCCAAAAGCTATCACAATACCTAGAATCGTTAGTGCAATTGATACATTGCCTTGTGGTGCAGTAACAATTTGGTTTAGTTTATAAAGCCCAGCGCCAAGCGAAATTGGTGTGGCCAGGAGAAAACTAAAGCGTGCCGCCGACTCTCTATTGAGCCCCAGCAATTCACCGGCGGAGATTGTAATACCCGAACGAGAAGTGCCAGGCACTAGAGCTAAAACTTGAGTAAAGCCTATGATTAGAGCATTCTTGGGGCCGATATGACTCATGTCTTTGCTGAGTTTGGCACTTCTGTCGATGGCGTACATCACAATGCCATAGAATATCAATCCGATACCAATGATTAGTGGAGCGGAGCTTGATTGATGGAAGTATTTATCAATAAATTGGTCGCCCATGAACCCTGCTAGTGCTGCTGGCACCGATGCAATCAAGATATACAACAATAATTTATCGCGTTTTTTTGCTAAAGCATAGAAATCTTTCCAAAAGAATGCTACTAGTGCCAAGGCTGTCCCAATATGGATTGCGGCATCAAATGCTAGCCCAGGGGCAGGAACATTAACGGCCCATGGCAATAAAAATAAGTGAGCCGAGCTAGATATCGGCAAAAACTCCGTTATACCCTGAAGAATTGCCAATATTACAACAATTAAAATCATTTTATAGCTTTACCCCGCCAAGGGAAGTAATATAATTTTTTATTTTTTCAGCTTCAATTGCGAGTTCCTCTGGCTGCGAAGCTTTAGCGCTAGTATGGTCTATATCGCTAATTTTAAACAAGGAATAAACATGTATATGGGCGTGTGGGACCTCAAAGCCGACACTTGCTAAGCCTACTTTGGGAGGCTGATAGACAGCCTTTATAGCTTTAGCAAATAATTGAGCGACCTTCATCAGATGGTCAAAAAGAGCTGGCTCCAAATCTTCCCAGTTACTAACCTCGCCGATTGGTATTACTAACAAATGCCCTGGATTATGCGGTCGAACAGATAAAATCACAAAACAATACTCATCTTGATATAAAATTTCACCAGGCAATTCTCCTAATCTGACTAATGTAAAGACCGAATTTGGCATAGCGCTTATCATACCTCCTGGAGATCATTAATATCAAGCGTAAGCTGAGAGCCTGGCTTAAGTTCCCCGCTTAACAAGCGCTTGGCGACAACATTTTCAACCAATCTAGAAATTACCCTACGCATTGGCCGAGCACCGAGCCGTGGGTCGTACCCCAGCTCTACTAGGTGTGCCAATGCTGCTGGAGTCAAGGTGATGGAAACTTTTTTACCCTCAAGCTCTTCATTGACACTACCTATAATCAAATTGGCGACTTGCAAGAGCTCCTCTTTGGTAAGTGGCCTAAATAGTACTAGCTCATCAAATCTATTGATTAGCTCGGCCCTAAAAATATTCTGATCAATTAGTCTGTTAATAAATTCATCCTCAAAATCCTCTAAATTCTTGCCAGCTGTAATCTGAGCCCTAATCTCATTGGCGCCAGCATTAGAGGTGCATATGATAATAGCTTCCTTAAAACTTACTTTGTGCCCAGCCGTATCTGTTAATATCCCTTCATCTAACATTTGCAAAAGTAAGTTCAAAATGTCAGGGTGAGCCTTTTCTATTTCATCAAGCAAAACTATGCTAAAGGGGTTCTGGTTGATCTTTTGCAAGAAACTACTACCTACATCCTCTTTGCTAGCCGAAGCCAGCAAACGAGCTACATCGCCATTACTTTGATATTCGCTCATGTCTAATCGATTCATACTATTTTCGTTCTCAAAATATGTGGCTGCTAGAGATTTGGCAAGTTCTGTTTTACCGACACCAGTTGGCCCTAAAAATAAAAAGCTTCCTACCGGCCGATTGGTATTCCTGACCCCTGCGCGCGATCTTCTGAGGGCGTCCGAGACCACCTGAACAGCACGGCTCTGATTAATCATACGCTTATGAATTAAATCCTCTAGATTCATTAACTGAACTTTTTCTTCAGCTGAGGCTTGGTTGACTTTAGTATTAGTAATCATTTCGGTAGCTTTTGCAACGGATTCTTCAGTAATGTAATGCTCTATAGGATAATTCATGCTATCGCTCAGCAAATCGATGGCTTTAGCTGGCATCACCTTATTGTGCAAATACCTTTCCGATAGATCATAAGCGGCCTGAAGCGCCTTAAAAGTGACTATGGCATTAGTTTTTTTCTCTAAGTTAATAGATATATCCTGCAAGATACTGATTGTTTGGTCTCGGTCTGAAGGTTCAATATCAATTCTGGCAAACAAGCTTGCTAAGCTAGGGTTAACAGTATCCAGCTTATGCCAATCATCTAAGGTAAAGCTGGCGATTAAGCTAATATTAGATGACTGCAGTGCTGGCAAGAGAATATTAGCAACATCAACCTCGCCACTACCACTCCCAAAAAATAACTGGGCCTCATCAAAGTACAAAATAATATTACCAGCCTTAGAGGCATCGCTAAGAATTCCATTAAAAATTGCCTCTAGGCTTGCCTGTTGGCCAATCGCGGCAGATAACATACCAGAATCTATCTGAACTACTTGCCTATATTTCAAGTTGCCCAACGCGCCCTTTCCATCAATAAGTTTTTCAGCCAAGCTATAGACGAGCGCCGTCTTGCCCACTCCAACTTCGCCCACCATAGCAAGATTACTGTGACCCTCCTTATTCAAATTAACCAGCATCTGTTCTAGGACATGCCCCCTTTTGACGCTCGAAAAGTCCAAATTACCTTCTACGATAGCCAGGCTAATATTCTGACCATACTGATCTAGTACGGGCGTAAAGCCAGCCGACCAATCCCGACCAATCCCCCCGTACTGCGATCTGTCTTTTGGTTTCAAGACCCGTTGCCACAAAGACTCCTCCCACATCAAACCACCAATAATATCCTGGATATCCATACCGTGGGAGCCTAACCATTCAGTCATTTTGGGATTCTCTAAAATCATAGCTACTACCAAGACCCCAGCCGAAATCTCTTTAACCGGAGTCTGGCCGGCAATCAAGAAAGCTCTATTCCAGACTGCCTGTGACGCTACTAGCTCATCTGAGAGTGTCGTAGTAAGCTGAGCAGGTACTAGCTGGTAGCGTTTAAAGATAAAGAGCGCCTGCCAACTATCTAAAATTGCCGAGAGTATCTGCCTAGGGCTTTGCTTGTCGTTAATTAAGAAAACAATATCATTAGACACGACACTATCTAGGGCTATCTCTGAAATATCCTTGTTGTAGGTGGCAGGGTTATCAGACAAATCCCACTTCAGCCAGAAGCCAAACATCAAGCCTACGATACCTACCCCCACAAAGAGGCTAGCTGGCTTAATATTGGCAAACAAGTATGCGCCTACTCCAGCTACTATTAAAATCCAGGCGATTATAATGATAACTTTTGCAAAACCATCCTGAAAATAACTCACAAAACGTGCTTTTCTAACCCGTGTCGAATTGGAATAGGTAATAGGCTTCATAGGAATATCCCCACGACCGATAAAATGACCAGAATTGGTGCTAGTGGCCAGCAAATTATAAAAATTAAACTGGCTACCCCGATAAATACCACGCAAACAACAGCCGACAAGATTGTAAACAGCCGTACTACAAAGCCAACTAGCCTTGAAACCATGTTATCAACCACCGCTCTCCCCATGCCCTGCAGGGATTTATTAGTATCGGTCGTTATCCGACGCCAGGGGTCAAACATTGTTCTAGTCAGCGCTGTTACTGAAAATTTTCTCCAGATAGTTTTAATATAAAAGCCAACTCGAATAAAGAGTTCTGTAAAGCCTCGACCATACCACCAAGTAATAAACTCGAAAAATAACATAAGCATATTGTATCAAGCCTTGAGCTATCCTGCCATATCAGATAGTATATTCATTGTAAGATATGTATTACGATATTGCTTCTCTTAAACGATTTTTAGAAACCAAGCCTTATGGCTGATTCGTAGATCGAGAGGAGAAACGCGACGCAAGCTGGCAGTTTTGATGCAATCGAAACGAGAAGCTGCAATTGAGATTGTTTTTTTTCCACGATGGGACAAACCAAGACCTTCGAAGTCTGTTTGTTACATCGAGAGGAAGACAAGCTACGACAATCGGAGCAGAATTTGTTAAAATTATGCGTAGATTAGAGTAGTTGACCAGAGAGATTCTGAGAT
>CALRDO010000016.1 GCA_943354915.1 Patescibacteria group bacterium UBA4664 | reverse complement strand
GCTTGCATAGCCTACTTAGTAGGTTTATGTCTTGGTTATAATTTTATTTTTCACCCGAGTATGTATTGGTTATTTTTTATTCTCTTAGGGGCTTTATCCTGCTTCGTAATAAATAAAAAATTTAGAATCTTACCTCTCACTCTAGTTTTTATTATATTCGGGGCGGCATACACCACAAACTACATAAACTACCAGATGGATAGCTCGGCAGCGCAATATAATTATAAGAAAGTCATAGTTGAGGGTACCATAAAAGGCGATCCATATTGGGATAAAGATGGGAATTATGTTTTTTTACTAAGTAATGTCGTTATCAATGGCGATAGCAAATCTTCAGAAGTACGAGCTAAGACTTTCTCCTCGGCAGCTAAAGAGGGTTATAGGGTTAGGGTAGAGGGCAAGATGTTCCCGATTATGGCTAGGCCAAAATACCAAATTAGCTACGCCAAAGTAGATATTATTAACTTCAATCAGCCGCCTTTAGTTAGAGTTAAACAGGCATTTTATCTAGGTGCAGATAGGGCTTTTAACGGTGATACTTCAGCTTTCATGAAGGGCATATTGGTTGGTTCGCGCAGTTCCTTGCCGCAGCCACTGCAGGATACTCTCAATGCTGTAGGCTTATCGCATGTCGTGGCAGTCTCGGGGTATAACCTCACTATTCTAGTTGTATTGCTAGCGAGACTATTCAAAAAGCGTTGGCTCTGGGGTAGCTTGATGGCATCGCTCTTACTGGTTTGGTCGTTTACCATTTTAACTGGCATGTCTGCTTCAATTATGCGCGCGGCCGTAATGGCGACCGTCTTTTTAATTGCTAGCTACTATGGCAAGCAAGTCAGTGTACTAGCTTGCCTAGCCTTAACAGCTCTGGTGACATTGCTAATAAACCCAACCCTTGCCGTTCAAGATATAGGTTGGCAGTTATCATTCCTATCATTAACCGGTATCGTAGTTTTATCGCCTATAATAGTATCGATACTACCCAAAAAGACTAAGTTACTTAGCGAGCTCGTAGCCATTACACTCTCGGCTCAAATTGCCACTGTTCCGTATTTGCTTTATATCTTCGGGGACTATTCAATAGTCGCTTTGATTGCGAATTTAGCCATAATGCCTATTATCCCGATATTAATGTTGTTGGGGTTTGGGCTGGCTATTATTGGTATTTTTTTGCCAAACATAGCTTATCTGCTTGGCGCACCCATTAACAAATTAGTCGCACTAATCTTTAGTTTTTTAGAGTATTTAAAATTACAAGAAAATTTTCAGATGGTAATATCCCCGAGCATAGCTAGCTTGGTATTTTGGTATGCTTGCTTGCTAGTATTGGCGCTTATTACCTACAATAAAAAACCCCCACTCGAGTTGGTATCTTTTCAAAGTGGTGAACAATTGGTAAGATAGCGGTAATATTCTAATCTGTTATTGACATTCATAAAAGGAGAACTATCTGAATTATGTCGGGGCATAGTAAGTGGGCTAGTATCAAGCATAAAAAAGGCGCAACTGATGCCAAACGAGGTAAGCTGTTTACTAAAATGGCTGCTGAAATTGCCGTGGCGGCCCAAAGTGGTGCTGACCCTACAATGAATTTTAAGCTTCGTTTGGCTATCCAAAAAGCTAAGGCTGCTAATGTTCCTACTGGCAATATTGAACGTGCCATCGCCAAAGGTAGCGGGCTCGGCGGCGGAGCAAAGCTGACGGAGTTGTTGTATGAGGGCTATGGCCCAGCTGGCGTAGCGATTATGGTTAAAGCTTTAAGCGATAATCATAACCGCACCGGCCCAGATGTTAAGTCCACTTTTTCTAAACACGGTGGTAATCTCGGCGCGCAAGGCTCCGTGGCATATCTATTTGCCCAAAAAGGCGTTATTGTCTGTAACTCTGATATCGATAGAGACGAAACAGAACTAACAGCAATTGATGCCGGCGCAGATGATATCGATGATAGCGGCGATCAATTAGTAATTTATACTAGCCCCAATGCTCTAGAGAACATCAAGGCTTCGCTGGGGGATAGCGTGGAGCAAGCTGATATCCAAATGGTCGCGAGCCAGACCATTGTCGTAAGCGACGAATCAAAAGCTAAGACACTACTCAACTTGATAGATGCTCTCGAAGATTTGGATGATGTCGTGGAGGTTACTAGCAATTTTGATGTACCAGAAGAAATTTTAAATAAACTGCGATGAAAATACTCGGGATTGACCCAGGCACTGCGACCACTGGCTTTGGGCTAATATCCAAAACCGGAGCAAAACTCACGTTACTCGATTGCGGTATAGTATCGACACCAAAGACCCTAGATATGCCCGAGCGCCTTAATATTTTATTTGAGGATTTAAGTGAAATTATAGTGCGCCATAAGCCAGACATTATAGTGGTTGAGAAATTATTTTTTATTAGCAATATCACTACTGCTATGGCAGTTAGCCAAGCTAGGGGTGTTATCTTGCTCGCGGCAGCTAGGCACAATATCAAAACTGCAGAGTATACGCCTCTGCAAGTTAAGATGTCGGCGACGGGCTATGGTAAAGCTACTAAAAAACAAGTTCAGGAGATGGTTAAAAAAATTCTCAAGCTTAGCGCCATACCGAAGCCCGATGACGCTGCCGACGCTCTGGCGATAGCGATTTGTCATAGTGCCAACTCGCGCTACAGCCAGTAATTGTTCGGCATTTGTTTATTAATGCTGTTATAATTAAGCTATGATAGCTAGAATCAACGGCGTGATTGCCGAAAAAACTCTCAACGGCGTAATCATCGATTTGGGCGGTATTGGCTACGAGGTAGTTGTGCCTCGTAACTATCTATTGCTATTATCAGCTGGCGACAAAGTGCTGTTTTATATTGCCGAGAACATCAAGGAAGACGAATACACGCTTTTTGGTTTCCCCGATCAGCCAACCAGAACGCTTTATTATAAGCTCACCAGCGTCAATGGCGTTGGGCCCAAGGCAGCGATTGCAATACTATCTGCATATAAGTCTAATGAAGTCCAAAACGCCATCTTAAAAGATGATGTTGGAGTATTCAGTAGTGTAGCAGGCATCGGCAAAAAGACGGCCCAGCGTATTATCTTGGAGCTTAAAGGTAAATTAGTTGAAGTTGATGGAGCATCTGGCGATGAATCTGACCAAGCATACTTAGCGCTCATTAGCCTCGGCTACAGCGCCCGCGATGCTAGGCAGGCACTGAAGGGCATTGATAAAGCGCTTAGCACGCAGGACCGGATTAAACTGGGGTTAAAGGGAGTTAGTAAATGATAGAGCGCCAAAAAAATATAGATGATATTCAAGATTTAACTCAAACCACCCCAACCGAAGAAGTTTTTGAGCGGTCTCTGCGCCCAGCTGACTTTCAGCAGTACATTGGACAGGAACAAATCAAAAAGGCACTTAAAATTGCTATCGAAGCTACTAAAAAGCGTAGCGAAGCCCTTGACCATATTTTATTGTATGGTCCGCCGGGCTTAGGCAAAACCACACTTGCCTATGTCATAGCCAATGAGCTCAAGGGCAACCTCAAGGTTACCAGTGGTCCGGCAGTAGAGAAGGCCGCCGATTTGGCATCGCTGCTTACCAGCCTAGAAGACGGCGATATATTATTTATTGACGAAATTCACCGTTTGCCCAGAGGAGTTGAAGAAATTTTGTATTCAGCCATGGAGGATTATGTAATAGATATTATCCTTGGTAAGGGCCCATCGGCGCAGAGCCTACGGCTAGATTTACCAAAATTTACTTTGATAGGCGCAACTACAAGGTTCGGTGCGCTGTCTTCGCCTTTGCGCGACAGGTTCGGGATAGTTAATCGTCTTGATTATTACAAGGAAGAAGAAATAGCAAAAATTATTGCTCGTTCAGCAAAGCTATTAAACATACCATTACAGCAAGATTCTTTAATCGAGATGTCCAAGCGCTCTCGGCTGACACCAAGAATCGCCAATAGGCTACTAAAGCGTGTACGCGATTGGGCCCAAGTTCATGGTGATAACACCATTAATCAAGAGGCCCTCGAGGCCACTTTGGCAATTTTAGAAATAGATGAGAAAGGCCTAGATGCATCTGATAGGCGAGTGCTTGATGCAATTATCAATAAGTATTCAGGCGGGCCAGTCGGTGTTAATGCCATCGCTGCCGCCACCGGTGAAGAGCGCCAGACTATCGAAGATGTCTATGAGCCATTTTTGATTCAGCTTGGGTTCTTAGAGCGTACTAGCCGAGGTCGCAAGGCTACCGATAGTGGGTATTTGCACCTTGGCGTACAGCCACCCAAAAACTCCGCGCAGGGCAGCCTATTATAGTCATTATATTTAGGTTAAACTAAACTTATGCAGAACCACCAAGCACCAAACTACCCAGGCCAACCAGAAAGCGAAATCACGCAGGCTGTAGTATACAAACACTATATGGCGATAGCGCCAATAGTTTTAGGAATAGCATTAATCTCTTTAGCTGCTATTGTTGCTTCATTTTTTTATAACCAGTACGCCCAAACACTACCTGTAAATTTACCCGATTGGGCGGTAAATCTAGCAGGATTTTTGGCAATTGCAATGGTTCTTTTTTTAAGTATGGGGACATTTTGGATATGGCGTCGTAATAAAGTAGTCATTACCAATCAACACATTGTTGATATAGACCAGATAGGGGTATTTAACAGAACAGTCTCAACCTTACGACTGGAGGAGATCCAAGATATTAAAGCATCGGTTAGGGGCCCCATACAAACAATACTTAAGTTCGGGACTATTGTTATCCAAACAGCAGGCAACCGTGAAAATTTTGTTTTTGATTATATGCCAAAACCATACGAGCTAGAACATTTTATCCTACAGACACGCAAAAAATACCATGGCCAAGAAAGGGACTAATTAGTACTATTGAGCTGATAAATACCTTTGGCAGGATCACTACCCAGAGCTTTTAGGTCTTGGTCGTTTTTATTTTCTAGGACTGCCTCTAAAACAAAGCTACTTGGTGGGCTACCAGTGGTGGTATATGTATACTCAGAGCCAGTTTTAGGGTCCTTGGGCACTTTTTTAATAAATGGCGTGGCACCTAGCTCTAAGCCAGCTAGCTTGGTAGGGTATGTGCCAGTTTCGTTATAGTAGTTTTCTAGCGATGCCTTGATAACCCTTAGGTCACTCTTGCGTGAAGCATCACGAGCCCTAGATGGGCCACTGATGAGCCCAGGAATAATAAGTACTGCAAAAAACCCAACCACAATCACAACTACAACCACATCTAAGATTGTGAAACCGGGCTTTTTGGTATTGAAGTTTTTGAATATAGAAAACATATATCTGGACTTATTGTATAACTCTTATGATTTGAAGGTCAATAGCAGTTTCATTTTTGCTATGCTTTACATTTAAATAGTATGTCTATACACTGCCGTCATGAAAAAGCGAATTCTGATGCTAATAGTTCTAATGTTGGTAGCCGTAATAGTTGCATTGCCAGCCCGCGCAGGGGTTAAAAGCGCACTGATTACTGAAGTCCAGACCGGTGGACTAACTTCGGCTGGCGAAGAGTTTGTAGAAATACAAAACACTTCAACTACCACAATCGATATCTCGGGCTGGACAATGTACTACAAGTCGGCCACTGGAGCCACTTGGTCTAAAAAAGCTACGGTAGCAACTGGCACACTGGCCCCAGGAAAGTTTTGGGTGTTTGCATCAAACCTAGCCGGCAATACTAGCTACTCCAGTGGGCTATCGCAAACTGGCGGCAATATCCAAATTCGTGACAAGCAAGCCGTAGTGGTCGATCAATTTGGCTGGGGCACTGGCAACGCTTCACTTGGCAAACCAGCCAGCCCTTCTGACCCAGGCCAAAGCATGTATCGAATTTATGACCTCGATTTAGTTATGATGCAAAATACCGATGATAATTTTGTAGATTTCGACCTGACTACCTCTCCGACAGCTGGAAGCATACCAAAAGCGGATGCCGTAGAAGTTGACCCAGAGGTCGCCACCTACCCAGCTCTCGAGCTAAGTGAGCTATTGCCAGACCCAGCCAGCCCACTAACAGACACCGCCGACGAGTACATCGAAATATATAACCCCACCGCCAACACCGTCGATTTGTCTGGCTGGAAATTGCGCGATGAGTCCGGCGATGAGTATTTGATAAAAAACCTACAGATAGATCCGCTCGAACATTTGGCAATTTATGTAACGGATTCTAAAATAACTCTCAATAACACTGGCGATAGTGTGGTGCTAATTGACCCCAATGGCAAGGTCGTAGATGAAACCGCCAACTATGGCAATGCTGAAGTCGGCCTAAGCTGGATCAAAATAGCCAACCAATGGCAGTGGGCGGAGGCTTCAACTCCTGGTGGAATCAACTCAACCGTTTATATTGAGCCCGTTATCAGCCCATCTGCAGCTGTAAAAAGCGTCAAAAAAGCAGTCACCAAGAAAGCAGTTGCCAAAGCATCGGCTAAAACCACTACGGCCAAGGCCACAAAGGCCAAGGCCGCTTCTGCGGCAGCCAAAAACTCCGATGGCACCGGCATTGACTCCCAGCAAGCTCAGTCGCAGGGTTCAAAATGGTGGTCTTGGTTGCTAGTATCGCTCGGAATCGCTACCATAGGGTATGGAATCTATGAATACAGAACAGAAATTATCTTATACATCAAAAAGTTTAAAGGATACTTCGGAGCTAGGCCAAAAAATAGCTAAACTTTGCGTTACTCCAATTTTGATTGAGCTAGTAGGGGATTTAGGCGGCGGCAAGACTGCGCTAGTAAAGGCTATCGCTAAAGGTTTAGGCATAACGCAGACTGTTATTAGCCCCTCATATAATATCCACCGCACTTACCAGGCTCCTAATGGCACTAAGCTTGAGCATTTTGATTTATACCGTTTAGATAATAATGACGAGGTAGTACGCAACGAATTGGCCGAGGTATTATTAGATGGCAAAGCTTTTGTATGTGTAGAATGGGCCCAGCATTTTAGTGGGCATAGCGCAAAAAATTATCTTACAATCAACTGCCACTATGAAACCCCAGAGATTCGCCGATATGAGTTATCTGCTACTGGTAAAAATGCCCAAAAAGCAGTGCAAGGACTCCAGCCATGATACTAGCTTTACGCACCGACAAGCCAGAAGCCGAGCTATATATTATTGATGCTAAGCGGGTTATAAAAAAAGTTCAATGGCAAGCTCACCGAGAGTTAGCTGATACATTATTAACTCAAATAACCAAGCTAGCAGAAGCCACTAAAATTACATTAAATGATTTAAGCGGAATTATTATTTATACGGGTAGTGGCTCTTTTACAGGTCTCCGTATTGGCACTACAGTTGCCAATACCCTAGCTTATAGTTTAAATATTCCAATCTGTAGCGCGCGGGGCAATAGCTGGCTCCAAGATGGTCGCATAGCACTAAAAAATGCAAAGACTGGTGAATTTATTGTTCCCCAGTACGATAGCGAACCAAATATTACCCAGCCCAAAAGCCCTTCCGCTTGAAGATTTTGCGATTTAGGCGTTTAATAGTATTAGACATTAATTTTATTTAAAGGTTATTTGAATTGAACTTGATAATTAGTTTTTGCTTACAATTAGGTAAAAACACTCCTTAGAAAGGCAGGTGTTTATGTTATTGATTTATGCAATCCTTGCTCTTGTGGTAGGTGGTGGGTTTGGTTATGGTGCTAGTGTAGCAGTTTCAAAACAAAGGACCAATAATGTTGATAATAAGGCAAAAAAGCTCCTAGAAGAAGCTAAAGAAGATGCCAAAAAGAAAATTTTAGGCGCCAAGGAAGAAGCAATAGCAATTGCCGAGGAAGCTAAAAAAGAGGAGCGTGAGCGTCGCAATAAGCTCGATGTTTCAGAAAAGCGCGTCGCAGATCGTGAAGCATTATTGGATAATAAAATAGATCAAATTGAAAAACGCACTGATGCCCTAAACCGTAGTGAAAAAGAAATTGAAGCCATTAAAGAAGAAATACGAGCTATTAGAACTCGCCAGGAGGCTAATCTGCAGAAAATAGCCAAGCTCAAAAAAGAAGATGCTCAAAAAAAATTGATTGAAATGACTGAGCGTGATATTAAAAATGACCTAGTTGAGTATATCGAAAAACGCAAACGAGACGCAACAGAAAATGCCGATGAGATTGCCAAGGAAATAATGGCTGGAGCCATGGAACGGCTCGCAACTGGTACCGCTACAGAGCGTACTATAAGCACCGTAGCTATCCCTAATGATGATGTAAAAGGGAAGATTATAGGTAAGGAGGGCCGTAATATCCAAACGCTAGAGCGCCTTACGGGCGTAGAAGTTATTATCGATGAAAGCCCGGGTGTTATTACTATCTCTGGTTTTAACCCAATGCGCCGCCAGGTTGCTAAAAAAGCCCTTGAGGCATTAATTGCTGATGGGCGAATCCACCCTGCCAAAATTGAAGAGGTTGTGGCAAAGGCCCAAAAGGAAATTGATGAAGAAATTAAACAAGCCGGCGAGCAAGCTGCGCGCGAGGCTAAGGTCCCTGGTCTTCCTCCAGAAATTTTAAAAACTATGGGTATGCTTAAGTTCCGTACTAGCTATAGCCAAAATGTTTTGCATCACTCTGTTGAAATGGCACATTTAGCGGCAATGATTGCCGAGGAAATTGGAGCTGATGTAAAAATTAGCCGAACAGCCTCATTTTTGCACGATTTAGGTAAGGCAGTTAGCCACGAGATAGAGGGTAAACACCACCATATCACTGGTGATATGATGCGTAAGGCTGGCTTTGATGAAGCCACTACGCACGCCGCCGAAGCTCATCATGATGATATTGAGGCTACTACATCAGAAGCATTAATAGTTCGTGTTGTTGATGCCTTGAGCGGTGGGCGCCCAGGAGCACGTGGCGATAAGCTCGAAAACTACGTCAAGCGCATGACTGATTTAGAAAATGTCACCAATGCTTTCAGTGGTATTAAAAAAAGCTATGCTATTAGTGCCGGTCGCGAAATCCGAGTATTCGTTAATCCCGAGGAGATAGATGACCTCTCCGCTATTAAATTAGCTCGTGATGTAGCCACTAAAATTGAAGCGACCTTAAAATATCCTGGTACAATTAAGGTCAATATTATTCGAGAAACACGCGCCGAGGAGTATGCTAAGTAGATGAAAATTTTGTACATTGGTGATATCGTTGCAAAAATTGGCAGGCGGGCGGTGAGCCAAGTACTACCTAAGCTTAAAGAGGAACGGCAAATTGATTTTGTTATTGCCCAGGCTGAAAATATGAGTACCGGCAATGGCATAACGAAAAAAGCAATTAATGAAATGCAAGATGCTGGGGTAGATTTTTTTACGGGGGGCAACCATAGTTTCAAAAAGCCCGAGGGCGTTGAGCTGATGAATCAGCCTGAGCCTAATATTATTAGGCCCGCTAACTACCCCGGCAACACCCCTGGGCGTGGTTGGCAAATTGCTAAAACGCCATTTGGTAATATACTAGTTATCAATGTATTGGGGCAAACTTTTAATGGGCCCCTACTTGACCATCCCTTAAAAACTATTGATAGCATTATTGAGCAAAATAAAAATGAAAAATTACTAGCAACAATTGTTGATTTCCATGGGGACCTTAGCTCCGAAAAAGTTGCGATAGGGTTCTATCTAGATGGCCGAGTAACAGCAGTAGTTGGTAGCCATACCCATGTTAGCACCGCCGACGCCAGGGTTCTACCCAGTGGCACAGCCCACATTAGTGATGTCGGTATGACTGGCCCAATCGATTCAGTACTTGGTGTGAAAAAAGAAATAATTTTAGATAGATGGCTTAATCAGTTACCCAATAAATTTGATTGGCCTAAAACTGGTGTAGTACAATTTAGCTCTATTTTGGTTGATGTCGGCAGTAACGCTAAGGCTACACAAATTGAGCAGATATTAATTAAGACAGAGATTAGCTAGTATGATAAAACCAGAATTGGTACAGGCGATAGCAGACAAAACTAGACTTCCTAAAAAAAAGATTGAGTTAATTATTGATACAATGACGACCGTTATTGGCAAGCAGGTTGGTAGTGGTGATAAGGTTTTAATCAGCGGTTTCGGCGTTTTTTATTTAGCCCACCGTAAGGCTCGTAATGGCATTAACCCAATTACTAAAGATGCTATGCAGATAGAGGCAATGGAGCTACCTAAATTCAGGCCCGGCGAACAATTTAAGCGAGCTGTTCGCAATAAAAAATAACACTATAATTTAATTACCGTAAGCCCTATAATACTTATTATGCGCTCACCTATCATAGATCAAAAAATAATAGATGAAATTAAGCGGGCCAGAGGCAGTAAGTTCGCAGTTTTTTGCCAAACTGAGGAGTCGCTCAAGGGGTTTGTTTTGCTGGCACTACCAAAGCAAACAAGAAAGCAAATAATTTCTTCATTAGATAATTCTGAATTAGCTAAAATTTTAAGCACTCTTGACCCTGATAAAGCCACCGATTTATTACAAGAGGTACCAAGCCGTAGGGCAAAGGTCCTAACGGAGTCATTAGATGGCGATATTAAAGAAAAGGTAGATTTGCTACTTAGCTTTAACCCTAAAACAGCTGCAGGGTTAATGAATTTAGATTACATAATCACCCCGCCAGGGACTCATTTTGAAGACTTATCCGCAGATATTGCCGAACACGAGAAGCGTACTGGTAAATTCCCTTCAATATTAGTTGTTGATAATGGCAAGCTGATAGGTGAAGTACCGGGCCACGTGCTAGCTTTGCACAAGGGCAAAGAAAAGATTGATGAGCACACCAAACGCGTTCCACATATTCGTTATGACAATGATGAGCACACCGTTATTGATTCGTTCTTAAAACACCCCCACGATAAGGTGGTGGTGTTAGACGAAAACGAAGATATTATTGGCGTTATCCACTCTGATGATTTATTAAGTTTGCTCGATGAAAAGCGATCTAGCGATTTGTATGGTCTGGCCGGTGTTAACCGCGAAGAAGCTTCTAACGATAGCATTCTATCTAAAGTTAAGTTTAGATGGGTTTGGCTGATTATCAACCTCGGTACCGCGTTCTTGGCGGCCTCGGTTGTTGGCATGTTTGAGGATACTATATCTAGGCTTACACTGCTAGCCGTGTATATGCCAATAGTTGCTGGCATGGGTGGTAATGCCGCAACTCAGACCCTAGCAGTTACAGTGCGTGGGATTGTGATGCAAGAGGTTAGCCTTAAAAATTCAGCGCAATATATCCTAAAGGAAGTAGCCGCTGGCGTTATTAATGGCCTTATTAATGGCTTTCTGGTTGCCTTAGTGGCAATCTTTATTAATAAAAACCCTATGCTTGGTTTGGTGCTGGCAATAGCCATGGTATCAAATTTGTTTATCGCTGCTTTTGCAGGGGCTTTGATACCACTCGTGATGAAAAAACTCGGCAAAGACCCAGCTACTTCTGCTACTATTTTTATTACTACCTGCACTGATGTTGGCGGGTTCTTTGTGTTTTTAGGGCTAGCTCAAATTATGCTATAATATAATTAAATTTTAGGAGGGTAGTATGGCAGATAAAAATAGTGATACCGATAAAAAAGACAATAAGACCGAAGAAGAGTCGGTAGATGATGATGCTAAGTTAACAAAAGCCCCTAAGCTCAAGAAGAAGCTTTATAAAAAGCCATGGTTTTGGGTTACGGCAGCACTCTCGGTGCTGGCTATTGGCTTGGCAATATTTTTCGGGATATATTTTTCTGCCCAGAATAAGAATAAACAAACTATATCTAGTAGTTGGCACGATATTGTTCAGCAAACCAATGCCCTAAATGAATTATCAAAAAAAATAACTGATACAGCAAGCTTTGAAGCATACAACACTAGTTTGCAAGCACTAAATAGTACCTTAAATGATAAGAAATTTAACGCTCAAAAACTTAGGTATCGGGCACAGGATGTTCAAGATTACACCGAGTACCTTGATGCCTATGGTAGCTATGTATCTGAAAGCTCCAAGTATGCTGATAAAATTATTGATTTTACCGAGCAACAATCCGATAAGCTCAAAGATCTCGCTAGCATTGCAAGGACCTCTGCCGATAAGCTGAAAAATGGCGCTAAGTATTTAACAGAATCTATGCCAGGCTCAGCTTTTGAGATACAAAATGCCTTATTAGATGCCAGCCAGACAATTTCAGCCAATGAGCTTTCAGTTAAGTCTAAAGAGCAGGCTGAACAAGCCCAAACAGCTAAGGATATAGCCGACAAGAAAGCTACCGAAGCAACAGCTGGTAATTACCTCAATGCCTTCTTGGCCGGCAATGCACCTCTCATTCGCCAGTATATGACTCAAGGTTACCAGGAAGAGTTCGATTTTAACCAACTCACAGAAAGTGCAAGAGAAGTTGTGTACCCAGCCAGTTTTAGAATTTTAACGAATCAAAAGATTGAAGCAAGCAAGTATAAGGTGCAAGCTAACTTGGTTTATAAAATGCGCGATGGGTCGGGACAATATATGACAGGTAATGAGCTGATTATTATCTACAATTCTTCTTCTGCTAAGTGGCTCGTGGACGGAGTAGGGTACGGAAGTAGTTATTAGAGCTAATTGAGCAAAAGAAAAAGGCCAGCATAGCTGGTCTTTTTTAGCTCTATATCAGTTTTTTTAAATGGGGCGAGTGATGGGGCTTGAACCCACGACCTTCTGGACCACAACCAGACGCTCTAACCAACTGAGCTACACCCGCCACGGCGTCAGACAACTACTTACAGCCTACACATAATTTTAACAAATTCTGTTCCGGCTTCCGTAGCTTGTCTTCCTTTTCGATGTAACAAACAGCCTAACGGCTTGGTTTGTTCCATCGTAGAAGAAAAACCAGGAATTAATCAATACTACTTACAGCCTACACATAATTTTAACAAATTCTGTTCCGGCTTCCGTAGCTTGTCTTCCTTTTCGATGTAACAAACAGCCTAACGGCTTGGTTTGTTCCATCGTGGAAGAAGAAAAGGCAAGGGGCTTGGTTTCTCGAAAACTGCAAAAGAAAAACCCGAACTAAAACATAAGCGCATGGTGCCCCCGGCAGGATTCGAACCTACGACCTACGGTTTAGAAAACCGTTGCTCTATCCAGCTGAGCTACAGGGGCCTGTATATTTATTATAACGCAGATACAAATTAATCCCGACAAGCGGGATAAATCTTTTATGGAGCGGGTAGCGGGGATCAAACCCGCATCACCTGCTTGGAAGGCAGGAATAATAATCATTATACGATACCCGCATACAGAAGTGGCGCACAAAGTGCGCCAACTTACTGGATCAAATTGACATGAAAAATATCAATTTGGGATATGAAAAGAAATAAAAAGGTGCAAGGACTAAAAATAAGCGCCTACAAGTTAGAAATTATAAGCTATTTATACTTATTATGCAATGATATAGGGCCTGTAGCTGTAGGGTAATTGATTTCTTGACTTTATAGTGAGATACTTAGAATCAATAGATTAATTAATATGTAAGGAGGATATATGGGTAAATTGTTAAAAAACGGGGCACTAGCAGGTAGTGCTATGTCGTTATTGCCAGTTCTGGCATACGCTGAGCAGGCTGATTATAATTATGGTACTACGGACGCCTCGGCTAACGCAGTCAGCGGTGGCGTAGTAGCTGTGATTTTTGCCGTATGGGGTGTGCTTGTTATCGGAGGCATCTTGCTATTAGTTTTTTGGGTTGTGATGTTAATAGATGTGCTCAAAAGAACCAACTGGAAGCAAGAAAGCGATAAGACACTTTGGATTCTACTAGTAATATTACTCGGCTATTTAGGAGCTATTATCTATTACTTTGCCATCAAAAGACAGCTTGATGCAAAAAAGTCTGCTTCTAAATAAAAATGCAAGGTAACCTACACCCAATAAGGGCTTCCTTAGTTGTTCTGTTTGGCATATCAAATGCCTGACTACATCTAGTAAGAGAGCTCAAAATATGCTAAAATAATTTGCCTTTAGCGCCCTTAGCTCAGCTGGATAGAGCGTCTGGCTTCGGACCAGAAGGCCGGGGGTTCGAATCCCTCAGGGCGCACCATAAGTTTATATTTTTTGTAGCCATTGGAGGGATTGCTTTAAGCGATTTTTAGAAACCAAGACTAAAGTCTGCTAAAGTAAATCGAGAGAATAAATAAAGCAGAAACTCATGCGGTTTTTTTCTACGATGGGACAAACCAAGACCTCCGAAGTCTGTTTGTTACATCGAGAGGAGAAATAAAGCGAGAGTGCAGGCTAGAAATCAATAGATTTCTAACAGATACCTAAGCTTTATTTGGACGAGGGCCAGTAGCTCAGTTGGTTAGAGCGGCTGCCTCTTAAGCAGCATGTCG
>CALRDO010000015.1 GCA_943354915.1 Patescibacteria group bacterium UBA4664 | reverse complement strand
TTGGCTAGAGAAATTGGTAGCCAGCTAAAAACAGGGGCGTATTGTACAAAAATTGTGCGCACTCGAATTGGGCAGTTTAGTTTGTACGACGCCACTAGCATTGATTAATGCATTGGTACCTGTTAAGATAGCTCCATAATGATTCAAAAGACTATTAAGGCTAAGGTCATGAAAGATAACAGTATGCATGCTAAGGATACTGGTTCGGCCGAAGTGCAGATTGCACTTTTTACGGAACAGATTAAGCAATTAACTGGTCATCTCAAGACTCACAAAAAGGATAATCACTCCAGGCGGGGCTTGCTAGCAATGGTTAGCAAAAGACGCCGATTGCTTGGTTACTTGAGTACAAAAGACCCTAAGCGTTATGAGTCTGTAGTAAAAAAACTACAACTGCGTAGATAGTTTTTGAGCATTAAGGTACATTGTAATAATAATTAATTGAGACTATAGGATATAGTGATTGGTTGCGGAACGGATTGATCTAAAGGAAATGATCAATTGATTCCGAAACTAACTATAATCTTTAGAATATAGAAAGGTATATTAAATCAATGGAAATAATTCATCCATTCGGAGGCAAAACCTCTAAATTTGAAACAGAGTTTGCTGATAAAAAACTAATAATTGAAACAGGCAACATGGCTTTTAGGGCCGATGGATCCGTGACGGTTCGCTATGGCGATACAATGGTCTTGGCAACTGCAATCGTTGAGCCTAAACCCCGCCCCGAAACTGACTTTTTCCCGCTCATGATTGATTACGAGGAGCGTTGGTATGCATCTGGTAAGATTTCTGGAAGTAGATATATGAAGCGAGAGGCTCGACCCTCTGATAAAGCAATTTTAACAGCTCGCCTAATTGACCGCCCAATTCGTCCTCTTTTCCCTAAGGGGTATAGGAATGATGTTCAGGTGGTAGTTACAGTGCTTAGCGTTGATTTAGAAAACGAACCAGACATTATATCTATTATTGCCGCATCTACGGCTTTAATGCTGGCTGGCACTCCTTTTGAGGGACCAGTAGCGGCAGTTAGAATTGGACAGGTTGATGATAAATTAGTAGTTAACCCAACACTCACAGAGCAGCTCGATAGCAAGCTAAACCTCACTGTGGCTGGCACTAAAGACGCCATTATGATGGTAGAATCGGTTGCCTGCGAAGTAGATGAGCAGACTATTTTAGATGGTTTTGAACTAGCCATTAAAGCTTGGCAGCCAGTCATTGAATTGCAAAACAAGATGGCTAAGGATCTCGCAGTATCAGCAAAAGACTTTGAGCTTTTCAAGCCCAATGAAGATGTCGAGGTAAAAATTCGCGAGTACCTAAAAGACCGCCTCGGCGAAAGAGTTCGCCATGCCGATAAAACCAAGCGTCACGATGCAATAATGGAGCTACACGACGAAATTATGTCCGAGTTCGGACTATTACCTGATGACGTTGAGGACGACGGGAAAACTCGCTATGGCCACCCAGATATCGAGCTAGCATTTGAAAAAATTATTGATGCAGAAATCAGGCGTGCTATTTTAGAGGAAGCAACTCGCCCTGATAACCGCAAAAACACCGAGATCCGACCGCTTAGTATGCAAGTAGGTATCATACCCCGTACTCATGGTAGCGGCTTGTTTACGCGTGGGGCTACGCAGGCCTTGACCTTAACAACCCTTGCTCCTGCAGGTGCGGCCCAACAAATTGAAAGCATGGATGAAGATACTGAAAAATTTTATTTGCACCATTACAATTTCCCCCCTTTCTCTATCGGCGAGGCACGACCAATGCGCTCCACTAGCCGCCGCGAGATTGGTCATGGCAATTTAGCGGAGCGAGCGTTAGCGGCGGTACTACCTACAAAAGAAGAATTCCCATACACGATTAGAATCGTAACCGAGATTTTAAGTAGTGCTGGCTCTACCTCTATGGCCGCAACCTGTGGCAGTACTCTGAGCCTGATGGACGCTGGAGTACCAATCAAGAGCCCAGTTAGCGGTATTGCAATGGGGCTAATGGTTAACCATCAGGACCCAAGCCAAAATGTTATTTTATCAGACATCCAAGACGCCGAAGATTTTGCTGGCGACATGGACTTTAAGGTAACAGGCACGGCCGATGGTATTACAGCATTGCAGATGGATATTAAGCTTAAGGGTTTAAGTTTAGCAATCTTAAAAACCGCCCTCGAGCAAGGCAAGCAAGGTCGATTAGAAATCCTCCAAGCTATGAATAAGGTTATTGCCACCCCTCGGGATGACCTTAGCCCCTATGCACCACGCATTACTAAACTTCAGATTAATCCTGATAAGATTCGTGAAGTTATTGGTAAGGGTGGCGAAACAATCCAGCGCATCACCGCCGAGACTGGTGTCGATATCGATATCGAAGACTCGGGGCTTATTATGATAGCCAGTGCTGATGCCGGAGCTGCCAAAACTGCCAAGGAAATGATTGAGGCAATAGTAGCCGAGCCAGAAGTTGGCAAGGTGTATAATGGTAAAGTAATAAAGGTTATGGACTTTGGTGCTTTTGTTGAGATTATGCCCGGCAAAGAAGGCATGGTGCATGTCAGCCAGATACGCGATGAACGAGTCGAAGACATTCGCAAAGAACTTAACGAGGGAGATGAAGTTAGCGTCAAGCTCACTGAAATTGATGACCGAGGTCGTTTGAATTTATCGATGAAAGCTGCCCGTCAAAAATAGTTGTCATCCCAGTATCTGCCCTTATTTTTAGGGCAGGGCTGGGGGGATAAATGGTAGATCGGCAAAAACAAGCTAAGCTAGATGCTATCGCGCAGGTCATCACCGATCGTGCGGTAGATATCGAACTTGCTAAGACCTGCTTAAACCCCGTACCGGGTGAGGGAAGCGCTAATGCTGCGTTGATGTTGGTTGGTGAAGCACCAGGCGCTAGGGAAGACAAATTAGGCCGCCCGTTCGTGGGGGCTAGCGGTAAGTTCTTAGCCACCATGCTGACTAGCATTGGGCTGGAGCGCAAAGATGTCTTTATTACCAATATCGTCAAGTTCCGACCACCCAAGAACCGAGACCCTAACCCTAGCGAAATTAAGGCTTGCTTGCCAATATTATATGAGCAGGTAACCATAATTAAGCCCAAACTAGTGGTTTTGCTGGGGCGACATGCCACGAATGTTTTCTTCCCTGGGTTAAAAATAAGCGAGACTCATGGCGAGGTGTTAAAGCGTAGCTTACACCAAGGAACACAGCCAGTATTTCAGCAGATGTTTTTGCCTTTGTACCACCCAGCCGCCGCCCTATACAACGGATCGATGCGTAAAATCTTATTACAAGATTTTGGTAAGATTCCTCAAATTTTAGCAATTATTAAATAATAAATAATAATCAATAATTAATAACAAGAAAGGATATATATAAAAATATGTCAAAAGATAATTTAAAAAGCCGTCCCTTAACGGCACAAGATCTAGGCTTCGATAAGGCGAATCAACCAAATCAGCCTAGCCAACCAGGGCAATCAAGCCCTACAACCACAGCCAAGGCTTCGGTGCCACCAACAAACCAAACTAACCCAGCCAGCCAAAATGCCCAGCAGCCAGCTTCACAGCCAGCTGCACAATCAGCTGCACAATCAGCTTCACAGCCAGCTTCACAGGCTACTACTAGCCCAGCCCAGCCAAAACCGGCCTACGCCAGTAACCGCAACAATAACAGCGGCAAACCAGGCAACCCGAAGCGTAACTACCAGAAGCCCCGTGGCGGTGGCAATAATAATAACCGTCGTTTCGATAATCGCCCCACTCAGTATGCAGTGGGAAGCTTTAATCAGGCTAAGCCAGCTACTAAGCCACAATCAGTTGCACCTGTCGGTATGAGCAAAATCGACGCCGGTAAGCTCAAAATAATCCCGCTTGGTGGGCTTAACCAAATCGGTAAAAACATTATGGCTCTCGAATACGAAGACGATATTATCGTAATGGACATGGGGTTCACCTTCCCTGGTGAAGATCAGCCTGGTATCGACTTGGTCGTATCAGACATCACCTACCTAGAAGAGCGCAAGCACAAGATTCGTGGAATCGTCATTACGCATGCCCACGAAGACCACGTTGGTGGTATTCCGTTTCTGTTGCCAAAAATCCCGGCTCCTATCTATGCTGCTCAATTTACAATTAAATTTATTGAGCGAAAACTCGAAGAGTACAAGCTCGATTTTAAGCCCGAACTGCACACCATCAACCAAGATACCCACGACAAAATCCAGCTCGGTGTATTTACCGTAGAGTTTATTCGTGTCACTCACTCCATCCCCGACGCTTGCGCGCTGGCAATCCACACTCCTGTTGGTACCATCATCAACACCGGCGATTGGCGCTTCGAAGAAGATCCACTAGACGGCAAGCTTTCTGACAAAAGCCGCTTAAAAGAGCTTGGCGCCGAAGGCGTAGCGCTACTAATGTGCGATTCGACTAATTGTGAAAACCCTGGCCGAACTCCCTCAGAGCGCGAAATTGTCGATACTCTAGACGAAATCATGGTGCGCAATTACAACCGCAGGGCAATCATATCTTCGTTTGGTAGCCAGATTACCAGAATGCAGATTATAATTAATGCTGTCGATAAAGCTCACCGTAAGCTCGTGGTGGCCGGACGCAGCATGCTCAACAACCTCGAGCTGTCGGTAAAGCTTGGTTATATCAAAGTACCACCAGGCTTAATAATTAAAGCTCAAGATATGAAAAACTACCAAGATAGCGAAATAGCAGTGCTTACCACCGGTTCGCAGGGCGAAGAGTTCTCGGCCTTGCAACGCATGGGCAAAGGAGAGCACCGCGATGTTAAACTCAAAGAGGGTGACATTGTAATACTTTCTTCTTCGATTATCCCCGGCAACGAAAAGTCGGTCTGGGGTATGGTCGACAATCTGTACCGTTGGGGTGCCTATGTCTATCAGACTGCCACCCGCGAAATTGATGATCTTGGTATATTCCATATCTCTGGCCATGCCAATGTCGATGAAGTCAAGGAAATGCTCGAGCTCACCAAGCCCAAGTACTACCTACCAATCCACGGCGAGCTGCACCACCTAGTGCATAATGCCAAAATCGCCACCGATATGGGTTACGACAAGAAAGACGTCTTCGTTATCGAAAACGGCCAAACTCTCGAGATGACCAAAGAAGGCATGAAGCTCGGTCCTAAGGTTCAATCTGGCGAAGTACTTATCGACGGCGCCGGTATCGGTGATGTCCAGGAAATCGTCCTCAAGGACCGCCTGGCTATGAGTAGCGACGGAGTGTTTATGGTAATTGCCACTATTGATAAGAGGACTGGCAAGCTAGCTACTAGCCCCGATATTATCAGCCGAGGGTTTATCTATGTTAAGGATAACGCCGAAATACTTAATAATTCCCGTAAGATTGTTAAGAACATTTTTATGAGTAAAAGCCCTGGCGTACCTGCTAATTCGCCGGCCTTCAAGGCCCGGATGCGCGATGAGCTCAGCAACTACCTCTATAAGGTTACCAAGCGCAACCCTATCGTTCTGCCTGTTGTTGTCGAAGTCTAGATAGTTTGACAAGCGTTGTATTTATTACATAAATATGATATAATACTTATGTTTTGAACAATAATACACCACAAAATACTCTAGCAACCCCTATCTTATTAGGGATATAATAATTACTATGGCTAAGCACAGGCGTAAATCACATAAGATTAAAAAACAAACTAGAAAAGATCTCTTAGAACAGGAGCATGGTTTAAAGCGTTCAGTTCTGAAAGAAATTATTGCGATACTACTCATTACCATTGGCGTCTTTATTATTTTAGCGCTTATCGGTGTAGCCGGCAGTCTGGGCAAATGGGTTTTAGGGGCACTAGAGTTTTTAATAGGTCAAAGTATCTATGTTGTTTCGGTAGCTCTTTTTGGGGTGGCATATATGCTTTTTGCTCAAGAAAAGCACCCTTTGAAATTCCATAATCTAGTTGGGATTTTTGGGTTCTTTATATGTTTTAGTACAATCTTGCAGGCACTACTTGGGCCTGAAGCTAGTTTTAGTATGAGCACAGTTGGCGATTATGGCGGTGTAGTTGGCTATGGTATTTATGCCCTGGTGTCGCCAATTCTTAACCGCTGGGTGCTAGTCTTTATCTTTGTCATGCTGACGATTATAGCAATCGTTGTATCAGCCAACGCCAGGCTCCAGCAAATTATCAATAAACTTTTTGGTCCACTGCGCAGGGGTCATGGCGACGAAGACACTAGTGAAAAATTCAAGATTAATACCCTGCCTATACAGGGGACTATCGGAGATAAAAATAACGAAGCGCAGAAGCCAGAGCCTGAGCCAATTGTGGCAAGTATTGATAATGAGTGGAAATATCCGCCCTACGATTTGCTTGAGACCACTACAACCCAGCCAGACCCTGGTGATGCTAAACAAAACGCGGCTACTATTAAAACCACTTTTGCTGATTTCGGCTATGAGGTTAAGATGGAAGGCGTCGATGTCGGGCCAACTGTATCGCAATATTCACTGAAGCCACCAAGTGGCGTAAAGCTCTCTAAATTCTCCGAACTTGATAAAAATCTAGCCCTTGCCCTAGAGGCCGAGCAAATCCGAATCGAAGCGCCAATACCGGGTAAAAGCTCGGTTGGTATTGAAGTCCCTAATAAAAAGGCTTCACTAGTGCGTTTACGGGATATTATGACCACCGATGAAGTAAAAAATATCAAAAATAAGCTTAGTTTTGTATTAGGGCGGGGCGTTAATGGCAAAATCGTTACAAGTGACTTGCAAGACGCCCCGCATTTACTAATAGCTGGAGCTACTAAGCAGGGTAAGAGTGTCATGATTAACACTATGCTAATGAGCCTTCTTTACCACAATAGCCCGAGTGAGCTGAAGTTGATATTAGTAGACCCTAAGCGAGTGGAGTTAGCACGTTACGATGGGGTGCCTCATCTGCTGTGTCCTATTGTGTATGACGAAATTGGTGCTATCTCTGCCCTAAAGTGGGCAGTTGCGGAGATGACGCGCAGAACAAAATTATTACACGAGAATGGTGTCCTTGATATTGGCGAGTTTAATAAAAAGAAAACCACCGATAATATGCCCTATATTGTAGTTGTTATCGACGAGCTATCGCATTTAATGTCAGTCGCCGGCAAAGATGTTGAAGCCTTGATCCAGAGCCTGACGCAGATGGCTCGGGCCGTAGGTATCCACCTAGTGCTTGCGACGCAGAGCCCGCGAGTGAATGTTATTACCGGTATTATTAAGGCTAACATCCCAACTAGGATTGCTTTTACTACTACCAGTAACGTTGATTCTAGGACAATCATAGATGCTTCTGGAGCCGAAAAGCTACTTGGTAACGGCGATATGCTCTTTACCAGCCCTTCGTTGATTAGACCAAAGCGTGTGCAGGGAACACTAGTAACTAACGAGGAGGCTACTCGTGTTCTTAAATTCCTCAAGGCTCAGCGTGAACCACAGTATAACCCCGATGTTTTGGCACAGGCTGTCAAAATCAAAGGACTATCTACGGTATTGGGAGGTGGCGACCAAGACGATGATGATGATCTTTTTGAGCAAGCTGCCGATCTTATTATCCAGAGCGGCAAAGGCTCTACTAGTTTCTTACAGCGTCGCTTGCGCATTGGATATTCTAGAGCAGCCAGGCTACTGGATATTCTAGAAGAGAGGGGAGTGGTCGGCCCCCCCGATGGTTCACGGCCAAGAAAAGTTCTAGTGTCGAGTCTAGATGAGCTCTCTGGAGGCGCTAGTGAGCCCGAATGAGAAACCTAAGAATTTACAAAAAATAACCTCCAGCCAGCACCATGGCTTGAAGTTAAATGAGCTGTTATCTAAGAGACGCCGCGAACTCAAATTGAGCCTTGATGATATCGAGCGCAGTACCCATATTCGCCGTAAATATCTTGTGCTTATCGAGGCTGGTGACTACACTAATTTACCAGATGATGTTTATAGTCGAGGCTATGTCAAAAACTATTCCGAACAGCTCGGTTTCGATACTGCTCAGTTACTCAAAATCTATTCGCGTGAGCGCTACGATTACGATAGTTCTTTTGGCAACTTAGCTAAACCTCAAAAAAAAGCCAGTTTAAAGCCAATAGTTTCTCAAACTTATTCCATTACTCCCCGTATAATCCTAATGGTACTAACTAGTATTTTTGTCTTGGCGATGGTTATGTACGTTGGCTGGCAGCTATCGCAGATTTCTGCTCCACCAGCAATCCACCTCGCTAATCAGGACAAAACTAGCACCGACTTAAGTTTTGTGATTATTAGTGGCGAGGTAGATAGCGGGGCAGATGTATTTATCAATGATTCTCCGATATTATCTTCACCCGATGGTTCATTTAGCGACAGAGTGATGCTTGTTAATGGTTCTAACCAAATCAAAGTTACTGCCCGTAATAAATTCGGCAAGGAATCATCTAAAACGATTATTGTAGAGGCCACCATAGTCACTGCCAAAGATCCCGCCTTGACTACTGCCAGGACGACCCCCTTTAGCGGGGTAGAAGTAAGTCTAACGGCTGGACCACAAGCGGTTTTTATTACCATTAAAGCCGATGGTAAGGATGTTTTTAAAGGTACTATGTTGCCTGGCTCTAAACAGCTCTTTCAGGCCAAGCAGTCTATTCGGATTTCAACTAGTAACGCCGGCAGTACCAGTGTGGTATTGACCAATTTGGTCGTAGCGGGTGTTAATATTGGTTCTTTAGGCTCTGAGGGCGAACCAAAGCGTGATATATTATTTAATAAGGATACTTTTGTTAAATGAGTAAAACATTTTCACTAGATGTGGTAAGCCAGTTTGATTTGTCCGAAATGAACAACGCAGTTGATCAGACGGTCCGCGAAATCCAAACTCGCTATGACTTTCAAGGCACTGGCTCCAAAATTAGCTATGACAAAGACAAGCAGCTGATAGCTATCGAGTCCAACTCCGAGCTCAAGCTCGAAACCATTGTCGGCACGCTTGAATCGAAGTTTATCAAGCGTGGGCTGAACCTTAAGCATATGGATAAATCTCAAGAAATCACGCAGTCCTCGATGGTCTATAAGAAATCTATTCCGTTGGTTCAGGGCCTTGACCAAGACAAAGCCAAAAAAATCACCAAGCTAATCCGCGATACTTATCCTAAGGTAAAAACTCAAATCCAAGGCGAGGAAGTTCGAGTTACATCGGCCTCAAAAGATGATTTACAAAATGTAATGCAACTGCTAAAGGGCGCAGATTTAGATATGCCACTTAGTTTCACAAACTTTCGTTAAACAGATTGTGCTTTTAATGCCACTCAATATCTGTTTAAATAAGGGTATCAATAAAAGTTCTTAAATACTCTTGACATGTTCGCTCAATGTTCGGTATAATAAATATATATTAACCAAAACAAGGAGAGAACATGCCAGCAGAAACAGTTACTAAACAGGAGGATAAGGTGAGTACAGCTTCAAACAACAAGGAAAAGGCTGCCCGACTTAAAGCCGTAGAGCTAGCGGTAGAGCAGATTGAGCGCCAGTTTGGGCAGGGCTCAATAATGAAATTAGGCGAGGGTATGAAGGTCGCCGTCGAAACTATACCAACGGGCAGCTTGTCGTTAGATATAGCCCTAGGTGGCGGTTTGCCACAAGGCCGAATTATAGAAATCTACGGCCCAGAATCTAGTGGTAAAACTACCCTGGCCTTGCATGCCGTAGCAGAGGTTCAAAAGCGTGGCGGTCTAGCCGCTTTCATTGATGCTGAGCACGCTGTCGATCCAGAATATGCTGCCAAGATTGGCATTAAGCTAGATGACCTTTTGATATCCCAGCCAGATACCGGTGAGCAAGCTCTAGAAATCTGCGAAACTCTAGTACGCAGCGGAGCAGTTGATATTATAGTTATCGATTCCGTGGCTGCGCTTGTACCACGTGCTGAAATCGAAGGAGATATGGGCGATAGCCACATGGGCTTGCAAGCTCGTCTAATGAGTCAAGCTCTGCGTAAGCTGACGGGGGTAATAGCTAAATCTAAAACCACCGTAATCTTTATCAATCAATTGCGTATGAAGATAGGCGTTATGTTTGGCAATCCAGAAACTACCTCTGGTGGCCAAGCTCTTAAGTTTTACGCTTCTGTACGGCTAGATATCCGTCGCTCGGAGATACTCAAAGATGGCGATAGCGTTATCGGTAATCATGTCAAAGTTAAGGTCGTCAAAAACAAGGTTGCAGCACCTTTCAAAGTCGCGGAATTCGATATTATGTACAACGAAGGCATCAGTACCGCCGGCGATATCATAGACCTTGCAGTTAAAGAAAACCTTATCATCAAATCAGGTGCTTGGTATGCCTATAAAGACGAAAAGATTGGGCAGGGCAGAGAGGCCGCTAAGCAGTTTTTAAAGGACCACCCTAAGGTTTTGCAAGAACTCGACAAAACCATCCGTTCGCGCACCATCGGCAAATAACCCACAATGCCTACTATTACCAAAATTTCTCCTCAAAAAAAACGACAAGGATACTATAATATATACATAGATGGTAAGTACTCGCTGGCATTATCAGAGCTAGATTTAGCAACATTTGGTTTGAGCATCGATCAATTTATTAATGATAGCTATCTGCTTGAGCTTAAAAATGCCCAGACGCAAGCTAAGAGTTACTATTTTGCCCTGAGCTATTTAGCCCTCCGCCCTCGTAGCATACTAGAAGTTAAAAATTACTTAATAACCCGCAGAGCTATCAGCCCCACCGATACTGACAAAACTATTAGTAGACTACTATCCGAAAAGTACCTTGATGATAATGCTTTTGCTGAGATGTGGGTTCGCAATAGAACACTACTGAGTCCCAAATCACTACCTATACTGCGCATGGAGCTAGCCAGCAAGGGCATCGATAAAGACATCATTAATGACGTTTTATTATCTATCAATGAGGATTCGCAGCTTAGGCTTTTGAGCAGTGTAATAGAAAAAAAGTTTAGGCAAACAAAATACCAAGACCAGAAAAAACTTATAGCATATTTATCCAGGCAGGGTTTTAGCTACCATTTAGTTAAAAAAGCATTTGAGAGGCTAGCTCTTTTTGAGAATAAGCCTTAGTACCATCAGCGTTAAAATTAACCAAATTGTTATAACTAACAAGCTCACCTCCGTTACAGCATATTATAGTTATGTTTAGTCAAGCAGGCAATACTTTTACATCTGCTCGCTTAGTATTGAGTTTTATTCTTGTCTTGGCTTTTACTTTTGCTCGTACACAGGAGTCCTTAACAATAACTGTATTGCCTCTTACTTCAATTACAGCTGAGCGGTCAATTATCAGGGTGGCTTGTAATATTCGCTGCGGGAAGCCTGCCCTGATGTGCATTTTAGTTAGATGCCAGTTTGATAAATCGTAGGCAAAGCCCTTGATGGTACCGACTTTTGCGCCAGACTTCGTTACGACCCTTGAGCCTAGCAATGTATATTTAGATTTTATTAACTCTCGTTGACGGATTAAGTCTTCAGGTTCCATGACGTCATCTTGGGATCTAATGGTAATGTGGCCCGGGAGCCCCATTAAGATGTCGCTAGTTAGTATGTATCTTTCGGCGTTGTTACCCTCAAGCTTTACGATAATTATTTCAATTTTAAGATTATCCTTGTTAATGAGCCAACTGCTAGCAACAGCTACGCACGCACCATCGTGTACGCTAAATACCTTCTTACCAACCAATGATGAAATCAGTATCGACATACTACTAATTATAACCGTTTTATTGGTTTTTGTTGATAAAATAATTAACAGGTTAGCAATCTTGACTATAAGCTTAAAGTGAGCTAGAATTATCAGGTTAAATAAATTAACCTTTTTGCTCCGATTAGTAAAAGTTGGAGACGATTTCGCAGCTAAAGCGAATGGGCCAAAGAGAGGAGAACTATTATGCGCAATTACGAAATTGCAATGGTACTGCACCCAGATTTAGAAATAGACCTGGCAACAACACTAGAAAAGATAGAAGCTGTCTTTACTAAGTATGGTGCTAAAATTACCAAAAAAGATAATTGGGGTAAACGCAAACTTGCCTATCAGCTCAAAAAGCAAGATTGGGGTATTTATGTATTCTATAATCTTGAAGTTGAGCCGACCAAAATTAATAAGCTCAATCAAGTACTGCTTATTACGGAAGAGGTTATGCGTTATCTTATCGTGTCGCTAGAGAACATCCGCTACATTACTACTCCCAGCAAGACACCTCAAGTTAAGGCTAAAGAAAACGATAAAAAGCCCGAGTTAATTAAGAGTGAAGGGAGTGAGTAATGGCAAAGGATTTTAATCAAGCTATTGTAATGGGTAATTTGACGCGTGATCCAGAAATGCGCACTACGCCAAGTGGCCAAAATGTTACATCATTTAGCATCGCAACTAATCGTAGCTGGCAGGATCAAAGCGGGGAAAAGAAAGACGCCGTTGAATACCACAATGTAGTTGCTTGGGGTAAATTAGGGGAGCTAGTTGATACTTATCTTAAAAAGGGCCGAAAAGCATTGGTTCTAGGTCGTTTACAGACACGGAGCTGGGAAGCCGAAGATGGTTCAAAAAGACAACGCACCGAAATAGTAGCAAGCGATATCAACTTTGTCGGCGGTCAATCCGAGGGAAGTAGTTTTACTGATAACAACACTGCTGTACAAAAACCTAGCAAAACTAAAGACGCACCAGCAGAAGATCTCGGCGAGGGCGAAATTAACCTAGACGATATTCCGTTCTAAAGAAGGAAACTACTATGGCAGAATTTTATAAAATCAAGCAGAATAAAATATATAACGAAGAAATCCAGTATTTTGACTACAAGGATATTAAGACTCTACAAAAATACATTAACAGCGCCGGCAAAATAGATCCGCGCAAAAAGACTGGTGCCAGTATGAAGCACCAGCGCATGTTGGCAGTTGCTTTAAAACGAGCTAGGCATTTAGCCCTATTGCCATTTGTAGTTAAGTAAAATGTATGGGGTAACAGATCTCCGTAAGGACACGCTAATAGATATTGACGGCGTGCCCTATAAGGTGCTCGAGTACGCCCAAAAGCAGATGGGGCGCGGCGGAAGTATCGTCAATACCAAACTCAAAAACCTCATCACGGGGCAAGTTATCGACAAGACTTTCAAAAATGTCGAGAAAGTCAAACCAGCCGCAATCGACCGCCAAGCGGTGCAATTTCTCTATAGCGGAGCCGGCAAGATGAGTGTTATGGACCAAGCTAGCTATGAGACCATCGAGCTAGATTTATCACTTGATACAAATATACCCAAGTACATCATAGAGGGGGGTATAATTGAAGCCCTAACATACGACGATAAAATAATTGGTTTTGCTTGGCCCAAAAGCGTGGCCCTCAAGGTAGTTAGTGCGCCAGGTGCCGATAAGGGGAACAGCTCGAGCGCCAGCACCAAAGAGGTGACGCTCGAAACTGGCTTAAACATTCAGGCCCCGCAGTTTATCAAGCAAGGCGACATTATCAAAGTTGACACCCGTAGTGCAACTTATATTGAGCGCGCCAAATAGCTCGCCTTGTTTTAGTTGTGTCTAAAGATGGCAACATCGCCGTCTTTGAACTTGTAATCTTTACCTTCTATTCGGGTCTTACCCGCTTCGCCAGCACCAACCCAACCTCCATTCTGCACGAAATCCTCGTAGCTTACTATCTCGGCCTTTATAAAGCCTTTCAAAAAATCGCCATGAATTACCCCAGCCGCCTGCGGAGCCAGCGTACCCCTACGAATTGTCCAGGCCCGCGACTCTTGCTCGCCGCTAGTGAAGTAGCTAATAAAGCCAAGCGTTTCGTACCCCAGCCTAATGAGGCTACCAAGACCAGATTCCGCTTGCCCTAGCGACTGCAATAGCTCACTAGCTTCGAGGCTGCTCAAATCCATCAATTGGGCTTCGGTTTCGGCCGATAGAAAGACGCTAGGGTTGGGCGCAACTAGCTCAGCTAGGGTCTGCTTAATATTATCGTTACCCAAATCGTTTTCGTTAATATTGAACACATAAATAAACTTCTTGGCGGTCAGTAGCTGGAGGTCTTTGATTGTGTTTAAATCAATTTCTTCGGTATGCTCTGAAAGTAGTTCGGTTTTATCTAGCAAGGTTTCGGCCTTTTTTAGTGCCTGTAAGGTTTCAATGAGCTTAGGGTTGGTTTTGAGTTCTTTTTCGGTGCGCGCCAGGCGGCTCTGAACCGACACAATATCCGCCAGGCACAGCTCGGTGCGGATAATATCAATATCTCTGCTTGGGTCAATATGCCCCTCAACATGCACAATGTCGTTATTCTCAAAAGCGCGCACCACCTGCACAATCACATTATTATCACGAATATGGCTCAAAAATTTATTGCCCAGTCCGGCACCTTCGCTAGCTCCTTTTACAATTCCAGCGATATCCACAAAGCTACAGCTTGCGGGTACGGTCTTGGCACTTTTGCTAATCTCGGAGAGCTTTTCAACCCGTTCATCAGGTACATTAACCACCCCAACATTAGGCTCAATGGTGGCGAAAGGGTAGTTGGCCGCCAGCACGCGGTTTTTGGTGAGGGCATTAAATAGGGTTGATTTACCTACATTTGGCAAGCCGACAATTCCGATACTTAACGACATAGTTTGTACTCTGGCATAAGGTGTAATTATACCAGCTCTAGGGTATGGCTGCTATTATTATTATTATTATTATTATTATTATTTTCTAATTTTAAGCATATAAGGTATAATCGCATGTATTAAGAGGCAGAGCAAAAAAACAGTGGAACACAGTATGAACCAACAAAACCCCAATGGTGCCGGCAGTATTGCGCAGCCGGTGGATGTTAAAAAATCTAAAAACCCCAAACGGGCTCTTAAGCTTTTCGCGCTGTTGATTATTTTCATAGGCCTAATAGCCGGTGGCTATTTAGGTTACAAGTACTATAAGAGTAGTCAAAAATCTAACACTCCTATGGGCACTAGTGAGGCAAAATATATAAAGGATATGCTGGGTTCAGATAGTAAAGTAGCAACAAAGGAATATCTAGTAGAGAAGTACTCCCAGGCATATGGTGTATCTCTACACAATACTTCAAATACTAACCCAGTAAATTGGGATAAAGCTAAAGTAGATGATGCGTACACGACTCTACTGTACGTAAATAAGATGGGTTCTTTTGCACAAACACTTCAGTACCTTGCATTGCTAGAACGCGCCAAAGTAGGCGGAGTTGATATCGACAACAACAGCTATGGGATAGACCAAAAAACGAGAGATGAAATCTATAAGACCGCCATGCAGGAATCGGCAAAGGCACTAGAGCAAAAGGAGACAGGCAATTGAGAACTGCACATAAATTACTGTTATCATTATTATTTATTGTACTTTCTTGTGGTATGTTTTTTGCTATGCACAAAACCTCCCACGCCGCATGGGAGGTAACAAGCATCTCTGCATCGCCAACAGCATATCGAGGATACTGCAACGCAAATTACTTACCTTATAATGAGTACCACGGTTTTGCTGTAAATGTTTCAAACTTGAGCTTTGATGTCACAACTGGCACTTTTGTATATACTGTTAACCTAAAGTGGAGTCGTTGCGATATACGAACAAATCTCACTAGAGCATATGCAATTTACGGCCCAGCTAGTATTTGCCCCATCTCTGGTTATTACGGCGAAAACGGCATAGCAACTGACTGTGTAAAATACATAGGGTACCCAGCATATACCCCGCCAAGTAATTTAGCATGTGGTACTGCTACAAATGCTGCTTGCCTGGCAACCGGCACCACTGCAGCGATAATGACCCAAAATGAACCTATATTTGCTGCTATCGGCACCCCGCCCGCCGAGACTAGATCATATGCGCTGAGCTTTACGATAGCAGACTGGGCAACGGTAAGGGCTTATAATACATCATATTCACGCACCGAACAAATGTGCCAATACTTTAAAAGGATCTATGATACCATTGTACTTTTACCAATTGTAACTGGTGATAGCTGTGCTGATATAGTAGTTGCTGCATCTTGGAGGGACACTACAACTATTAACGACTACACCCCCGTAGGGGATCTAGTGGTTACGCCTTGCAGTAGTCCCAGCGATAGTCGTGGCAGACTAACAGGGTGGGCTTTGGACAAGGATAGCCCAACAGAACCAATGCGCATTGATGTTTATGACCGGACTTATGTGCAGGGCGATGAAAACACTAGTCACTACCTAGGGCGCTATATAACAGATATTACTAATACTGCGCGCAATACTAGTCTTACCACCACCTATGCTACCTCGCCGGCTGTAACTGGCCCGCATGATTATAATATTGATGTTACTACCCACACCAATTTTAATTCCACGACCGACTACACCAACATTCATGTTTATGCCATTAATATTAATGCTTCTGGCATTGCTGGCGGCACCAATGTTGATTTGTATGCAGGGGCTACCAATACAGGGAACAGGGCATTAGGAATCTGCAGCCGTCTTTACCCTTGGCTCCAAACTACGGCTGGCAATGTCGTTGCCAATGGCAAAATCACAGGCCACCCTGCAAGCGACACGCTGCCAGGCTCCCGCGCCACTACTAACACCAATAAAGAAGCCGAGTTTCTGATAATCTCCAAGGTCGACGGGGGAGGACCATTTTGTAGCCGTAAAAACTACATTCTGACCAACGCTTCGGCAACGGGCGGTACCAATTGCGGTAACGGCTCGGGCTACTCGGTGCTTAATACCGTTTCGGTGGCTGCCGGTACCGGCACCAACGACAAAGTAGTGGCTGGCGTTAAGGCCGCCTACGACGCTTTGCCGGATGCCTGCAAAACAACTACAGCCCTTGTAAGCGGTATCCCCGTTCCACCCGCTCTTCTCGCCACTTGCCCCAACGGCAGGATTATAAAATACACTGGCACTTCGCTTGCCGGCTACTCACTAGCAAAAGGACGAGTGACAATCCTAGTCGAAGGCGACCTGACCATCGATGTTGGTGTTGGCTACGGCAATACCGGCTACGACAAGCCCAAAAATGTCCCCAACCTCGCAATTGTCGTCAAGGGCAATGTCACGGTGCTCGGTGCCGCCACTCTGGTCGGTGCCTCAATATACGCCACCGGCACTATATCGACCTGCGATACAGCCCCGACTACTTTTTGTAGCTCTCAGCTCGTCATCAATGGCTTCTTGAGCGCGCAGTCGGGCTTTATATTTGGCCGAGGCTTTACCGATACTACTGCTCGAACCGCCGCCGAAATCGTAAACC
>CALRDO010000014.1 GCA_943354915.1 Patescibacteria group bacterium UBA4664 | reverse complement strand
AGTACGCCGACTATTTCAGATGCAATATTATTACGCTTATTAATGTCGGTGTATTCCATAGGGTTAAAGCCCACTGGAAAGTCAGCGTCATCGGGGTTAATGTAAATAACATCCTTAATACGGTGCTGAGGGATATAATGCATAATATCCTGGGCAAAATCACCGTGGGGGTCAACGATAGCAAAACCTTCATTTTGATGTATATCTGACAGCGCTAGTAAGTTAAGCATAAATGATTTACCGACACCACTTTTGCCGATAATGTATAAATGTCTTTCCCTATCAATTCTCTTGATACCGAACTTATGGTTTCCTTGCCTGAAGGTAGTACTGCCAAATAAGCTTAGATCCTCGGCCTTGGTATTAGCAAGGGTTGGTAATCCAGCTGGAGGCTCCCCTACCTTCGTAGATGTATAGGCAATATTTGGCGTCTCTACATTAGTATGGGGTAAATGAAATACGCTAGCGACCTCCTCGATATTTAGTATGTATCCATGTTCATCAAATTGCCTACGCCGATAGGCCTCTAAACTAGCTTCCCCGCCAGTTATTGGTGTTGCCATGAAACCATTTAAGTTAATAGTATTAAATTGTTTAAAACCACCAACTAAGGCCTGCAGCCGCTGCTTGGCAGCTTGCTCGCTAGTGCCTATATAGCAAACCCTGATCTTTGTTGCATAGCCTAGTTTTTGGGCTTTAGTTTCAATAGCTGCCAACAGAGTCGTCTCACCTGACGAGAGGTCTTTTTTATCTGGCTTTGCTTTGAGGGCCGTCTTTTCAGCATAGGTTACAGGGGTAATAGCAGCTGAGGCCAAAGTGCCAGCAAACTTAAAGGGTGAAGCTAGGGTCCTTCTCCCCCAATTGTCAAAGATACCGATAGTTTTGCCATTACGAACTTCATCTAAGTATCGTAGGGATTTTACATGCCAACTATCATCAACAGGCTCTAGTAATATCTGAATCCACATTTCTTCATTATCACTCAAGCTTGATAGCACAGTAGTAATACCGGCTAGTGGGTCTACTTCAAATGTTAGGAAGGTTTTAATTGGGAATATCTCATCTTTAGTCAGTACGATTTCAGTCGAGTATGGGGTCTTGTCTCCCAGATGCTTCTTACTATAATCAGATTCTAGTTCAGTAATCTGGACTCTAGGGTACTGGGCATAAATTTGGCTTTCGATGTAGTCGGCCACTCGTTTTTGACACCACACGTAGAAATAAATTAGATGGTCATGCGATACAATCTCAAAGCTAATGTAGTCTCTAAACTTATCACCACTATTGGCTGGTTTTAATATTCCATGTAGGCTGGCAAATAATTGTTCAGCCGAGAGCTCATTTTTTTCATTATCCTTTGGAACAATAATCTGTAAAAGTGCGTTCCCTCGCCTTTCAATCAATGGCATTTCTTGCTTATTTCTATATATTTTATAAGCTAGCCAGGCGGCTATAAAAACCCATCCCCAGAATTCAAAAAGTATCGTATTTAATACTTGTATGATTGTCATAAAAATAGTGCTTAAGATTTCCATATTACTATCTATTAATTGTACTTAATTTATTGCGTTAATGCTATCTACTTGAGTTTTTAAGCCAGGCAGTAGATGCCTTTTGCAACTCGTCTAAATTGAGATTTTTCTTGCAGGTTGAGTACTATGGTAGTTGTTCTGACCTGCCTGCGAGATAGTACACGCCTAATAATTTCCTCTTTCGCAAGTGGGCCATTTTCTTCCTTCATGACTTCCTCGATGATGTCTGCTACGGTACCAGACCTGTAACCCCATTCTGCAAGTGCATAGATACCTCGGCCAATCAAAACAAATCTTTGGTCCTTAATGAGTTCATTATGAACAGCCTGAGTTGTAACATTTTTGGGGTTTGTAGTTAAGCTAGCAATCTTGCTGGCTATTTCTGAGAAATGTATCGGCCTGCCAGTTTTTTTCAAAACCAAGTAGATTTTGTCACGGATGCTCTTAGGATTAACTTCGGGCCAAGTACTCAGGCCCCAGTTCCCATCTAGTTCGCAGAGACCGTTGGAGGCCTTAGCCATTTCCTGAATTGTCGATAGGCTATGAGGGCCATCTATAAGCTTATAGATATTATCAAACTTTGCTGGCTTACCCATCTGTTGTACAGTGCTAAGTAAATTCTGATGGACAGCTTTAATGCTATTGGCATCGAAACTATCGCCATCAGCTATCAGCTGAGAATAAGTATCGTTGCGTTCAATGAAGACTAGATTGGGGTTAATTTTTACTAAAAAAATGGCATGAGGCTCAAGGCTACTATCAAGATTGGCTTCTTGGCTAACAGTAGCTAGGCTCACTAACCCTCCCCTCCTTCTGACTAGGAATGTGACTGCTTTGGTAAATTCATTTTTTACATCGGTTCTGTTTTGTAGTCTAATCAGAGCAGCCTTCTCAATCTGGCGAACCCTCTCCCTGGTAATGTTTAAGCTATTGCCAATTTGTTCCAGAGTCTGGGTTGGAACATTGATACCACCCCTCAGTCGCAAAATCTCCTTATCACGATCCTTCCTAAGGTCATCAAGTGCCGAATCAACCAGGCTATTTAGCTGTTGGGGGGTAAATTGTGTCATTGGAATGTATTGTTATTGACTTATAAAAATGACCATTTAGGCCACCTCAATCTAAAACATTATAACATCTAAGGTCATTATGGTCAACATTACTATCTAACTTTTGAATAAATCGTCAAATATAATTTTTATTTAGTACTTTTTTTTGCCATGGCTTTTAGTTTTAGTAGGAGCAGAAGCAAGGATTTTTTTTGCTTGTTCGTGCGTTACACTTTGAGGTTTAGTCCCCTTTGGTATCTTGGCATTCTTTTTGCCATCAGTAATGTAGGGTCCGTAGCGGCCATTTAAGACTTTTACTCCATCGCCAAAATCAGCAATATTTTTCTCAGCCTCCTGGATTAGCTTGGCATCGTATAGCTCCAAGGCTTTCTGGATGGTAATAGTTTGAGGGTCAAGTGGTTTAATCGATACAAATAGCTTGTCGACTTGAATATAGGGCCCAAAGCGACCAGTATTGGCCATTATATCCTGGCCATCTTTTGTTTTACCGACGGTCCTAGGCAACTTAAACATTTCTAGCGCTTGCTCTAAAGTCACGGTTTCAATCTTTACCCCTGCTGGCATCGGTGCAAAACGGGGCTTATCGGTCTCGTCTTCAGTCAAGCCCATTTGTAGCATTGGTCCGTAACGACCAAAACGCGCTATTATCGGCTTACCAGTTTTTGGGTCTTTACCAATCTCACGAGACTGCGCCGCATCCCGCCTTTTAATTTTGCTAGACTTTTCTATGAGCTTATGAAAAGGAACATAAAAGTCCTCTAGCATTTTATTGCGTTGTAGTTTGCCATCAGCAATCAAGTCAAATTCTTGCTCAGCCTTGGCGGTGAAATCATAATCAACGACTCTATCAAAATGACGGGTCAGAAAATCGCTGACCACCTCTCCGCTGGGGGTCGGCACAAGCTTGCCACGATCCGAGCCAGTCTTCTCCTGCACAATGGTCCGCTTAAGTTCATCGCCTTGGAGCGTCAAAACAATCGTATCGCGTGGCGTGCCCTCATCCTCGCCCCTAATGGCATACCCCCTGAGTTGGATAGTATCTATAATCGTGGCATACGTTGAAGGCCTCCCTATGCCCAGCTCCTCGAGCTTTTTTACTAGGCTACCTTCGCTATAACGAGCTGGCGGCCTTGCGAAAACCTGCTTGGCGGTGGCAGTTACGTAGTTCAGGCTATCACCAGCTTTGACAGCTGGCAAGATGTCGTCAACTTTTTTATTAGCGCCGTAGACTTTCAAGAAACCATCAAAGACAATTATTTCGCCCTTGGCTACAAGCGTAGCATCATTTTTTGAAATATTAATAACAATGGTTGTCTTTTCAAGTTTGGCCGGTGCCATTTGGCTAGCCAGGGCTCGGGAGCGAATTAGTTGGTAGAGCTTTTGATTGTAGCTATCGCCACTGGCAACTTGCTGCGCAAAGTCGGTTGGGCGTATCGCCTCATGTGCCTCTTGGGCACCGCTCGACTTAGTTTTGAAAGTTCTTTGCTGATGGTAGCTCTGGCCATACTCGGATTTAATGTATTTTTCCATCTGAGCCAGAGCCTGACTACTAAGATTAACAGAATCGGTTCTCATGTAGGTTATTTTACCTTCTTGGTAGAGCTTTTGTGCCGACGACATAGTGGCCTTGGTGCTAAAACCCAACCGGCTATTAGCCTCTTGCTGTAAGGTGCTGGTTGTAAATGGCGGCCCCGGGTTACGAGTACTGGGGCTAGTTGTGACGTCGGCAATCGTAAATGTTGCACCAATCAGACTTTCTAAGAAAGCCTGGGCTTTGCTTTCGGTATCGAATTTACTCGGTAGCTCGGCTTTGATATCTGCCCCATCAACACTAAAAATAACTACTACCTTAAATGATGCAATCCCCCCGAAAGTACCTATCTCGCGCTCGCGTTCCACCAGTAAACGCACTGCTGGCGACTGGACCCTTCCGGCCGATTTGCCACCAGGTACTTTTTTCCAGACGACAGCTGATAATTCAAAACCCACTATCCGATCGAGTATTTGCCGAGCTTGCTGGGCTCGTACTAAATCCATATCAAGCAACCGAGGGTTCTTAACGGCCGACTCAATAGCATCTTTGGTTATTTCATGAAATACAATTCGCTTGGTACTAGCTGGGTCAAGCTTTAAGACTTCGCAGAGATGCCAGGCAATCCCCTCTCCTTCGCGGTCTTCATCGGTAGCCAGCCAAACCTCCTTGCCACTGGCGGCTTTCTTGAGAGCAGAGATTGTCTTTCTTTTGTCTGGATCCACCTCATAGCTAGTTGCAAAGCCTGCCTTGACATCGATCGCGTCTCCGCCAGCCTTGCTTTTTTTGGCGATGGCCCGTATATGCCCCATGCTGCTTAGTACTTCAAAACCACTACCAAGATATTTCTTGATAGTATTAGCTTTGGCCGGAGATTCAACTATAACTAAGTTTTTAGGCATTTATATTATTACCATTTGATTATGCTAATGTTTAATTGATAATTTTGCAAATATCCTAAGCTTGGATAAGTAGCAAACTATAACCGACAACAGCTTGTTTTGTCAAATTTAGTAAAAATTATGGGGCTCGGTGGATGTATCCACCGAGCCCCTAGCTCCTTGGCCAAACTGCAGTATTTAGCAGTTGTCATGTTTGGAGTGACGCTCCCTAGTAATTACAGGTCGTTGTCGTAGGAGTGGTAAACTCCCCTAGCAGGGATCGACACACACACTCCCGCAATCTATCGCAGCAGTCTACCAGTGGCGCCCATGAGCAATCACTAGCTAATACGTAAACGGTCGACCATGGTTGGCAGACAGAGGATGATTACCGCACAGGCCCTGTGGGGTAACTGTCTGCTTACTTTTACCCAGCAAAGCGCATTAAGGGCTGGTAGACCATCAGGGGTGAAAGGTTAATATCCCCCTTAGTTTGGTATTAGTTTACCAAGGAACTATTACGAGCATATTATAATACATATTACTATGATTATCAAGATTTAGGTTTGAACCCAACTCCCGGCGCCTAGGTTTCTAATCTTACCTGTTATTTCCATCAAACTAATGATTGAGGCTAAGCTTATTGCGTCAATTTTTGTTAGGTCTATTAGCTGCTGGGAAGTAAGTGACTGCTTGCTAAGTAGTTCTAATATCATGGCCTCTTGCTTACTATCGGCTCGGGGTTTTTTCTTGACAAGCTTAGGGCTAATAAAGCCCAGTAAAGCCAGTACATTGGCAGCATCAGTGACTAAATAAGCACCATTTCTTATCAGGTTATTAGGCCCAGCCGACCTAGGGCTACTAATGTTGCCAGGCACCGCCATCACCATTCTATTAGCTTGTAGGGCAAAATTGGCAGTAATTAAACTCCCCGAAGAAGCATCAGCTTCAGTTACAATGACAGCCATACTAAGCCCAGCAATTATCCTATTACGTGCTGGGAAGTTAGATTTATAGGGCTCTGTGCCAGATGGGTACTCGCTAATTACTGCTCCGCCCGATTTAATAATTGCTTCAGATAATCCAGTGTTACATCTAGGGTAGGGTTGGTCTAGCCCACAGCCCAGGACAGCCACCGTTGAGCCTCCGGCTTCAAGCGTAGCCTGATGGACAAGCGTATCAATACCTAGAGCCATCCCACTGACAATACAAAACCCAGCTTTCGCCAAATCACTAGCTAGCCGAAAAGTCACTTGCTGCCCATAGCTAGTTGGCTTCCTAGTACCAACAATTGCCACCATTGGTAGTTCAGGAATTTTGCCTTTAACAAAAAGACCTTTTGGTGGGCTGGCAATATCCCGGAGTGAATTCGGAAAAGTATTGCTATTATACTTAATATATTGTATATTCATATTTCTGCTTTATCTGGACTTTATTGAAACATTATTAGCATAAGGAGTAAAAGGTATTGACAATATACTTCTTATGTGATAGTATACTAAACGTTCTTTTAACAACAACATATTTCCCATATATTGCAAGGGAGTAATCTGCTCCGCGAGGCTTAATCTAAAAATCACCCTCCTTTTAGATCTCGCGAGCAGATTACTCCCTTTAACGCCACGTCCTACTTATATATTTTATGACGGTCGCAAAAATCCCGTTTCGGGGGCATTAAAGGGAATAACAAACAGATCAGTTCGAGTTTATACGGCTGGTCTGTTTTTTATTTTTGTTTTTATTGAGTATAGCTTATCAAGCTAAGATTATTATTGCGAGCATGGAGCGGAATAAAATTGCAATTATTTTATTGAGGTCTGTTCGGGGCCGCTACTAAGGGAGTCGATAATGACCTCAACTGCTCTTTTAGTAACATCGCCGAGCTTAGCTTGCTCGCTAGCACTGAACTTTTGTAATACAAATGCTTCGGCTGGGAGCTCCTCAGAGCTATCATTCTTGATCCCCAGTCTAAACCGAGTGAAACCCTCCCCGAGTTTGGCTATTAGATCCTTGAGTCCGTTATGTCCGCCACTGCTTCCGCCAACACGCACTCTGATAGTTCCAAAATCTAAATCAAGATCATCTGAGATAACCCAAATATCACCAGTATCAATTTTATAAAAATGAGCAATTTTAGCAATACTATCCCCACATAAGTTCATGTATGTTTGGGGCTTTGCTAATATTAATGTCTCGTCTTTTACGAGCATGACAACATCAGCTTTAAGTTTTTTATCAAACTTGACCGCTACTTTTAGCTTCTTTGCCAGCTCATCGATAACCATAAAGCCGAGATTGTGCCTAGTCTCTTGGTACTCCTGCCCGGGGTTTCCTAGTCCGATAATAAGTTTCATACTCTTAAGTATAGACTATTTCTCTTTATACTTGCTCTTGAAGCTCAACTTAATTGGTACCCCTACAAGGTCAAAGTTCTTGCGTAATTGGTTCTCAAGGTACCTAGCATAGCTAAAGTGTATTAATTCAGGATGAGTTCCGAATATTGAAAACTCAATTGGGCTATTGCCAGTCTGGGTCATGTAATTGAGTTTGGCGTGGTAGCCTTTGGTTGTGACGGGAGGTTGTTTATTAACAGCTTCGCGCAATAGTTCATTGAGTTTAGTGGTAGCAAGCTTGGTATTGATACGGCCATTAACCTCAACTAGCAGTTGTTTTAGTTTTTCTAGGTTTTGCTTGTCATTGGCGGAGGTAAAAATTAGCGGAGCCCACCAGACATATTGTAAATTACCCGATATTTGATTAGCCATAAAGGCCATCGAGTTTTCGTCTTTGTCTTCAATGGCATCCCACTTGGTGACTACCACGATAAGGGCTTTTTGGGCCGTCTTAACCATTCCTATAATGTGCTCATCTTGTTTTGAAAGTCCCTCTATAGCATCGATTAAAACCAAGCAGATATCGGCTTTTTCAATTGCTGACTTTGTTCTAGTAACAGAAAAAAACTCAATTCCTGCTGAGATTTTACCGCGTCTTCGCAGGCCTGCAGTATCAAATAGATCAATCAGCGTGTCCTTGTATTTCACTTCGGCAGAATTAACGTCCCTAGTTGTGCCAGCGACATCGCTAACCAAGGCAATTGCATCATTAGCTAGGGCGTTGAGTAAGGCACTTTTACCGACGTTAGGACGCCCTAAAAGTGCAACCTTGATAGATTCTTTTATTTTGGCTGTTTTTTTACGTGGGATAACTTTGACAATAGTATCTAGTAGCGCGCTAATGCCTTGCCCGTTTTGGGCAGAGGCTGTCATGATATTCTCAAAACCTAGCTTGCGAAAGTAATTCTCGTCATGTATAAATTCTTTTTTATCTAGCTTATTGATAAGTAGAATGGTATTAACTTTGCTTTTCATTACCATTTTGGAAAGCTTCAAATCATTACTATTTAGTTCACTAGTTCCGTCGGCAATGAATAGCACTAAATCACTTTGCTCGGTGGCGCTAGCTATGAGCGAGATAGCCAACTTATTAAGCTCATCGGTCGTTTTTGCGAAGCCAGCACTATCTACTAACTCAAATGCTATGCCGTCGTGCTTGACAACTCCTCTGTTCTGATCTCTGGTGGTGTGAGCGATATGCGAAGTAATCGCCTGGTTGCTATGAGTCAGACGATTAAACAGTACGCTTTTGCCAACATTAGGTTGGCCTACTATAATTACTCTTGATAATGTTTTCATTTTATTGCCAAATATAATTCTTGAACGCCCAGTCTATCATACTTTTGCTTTCTTGAAAACGGTCAGGGCTATTAAGGAGTACCGTTACTATGCCATGCCCTTCGTGAACTGCTAATGTTACTAAGCATTCCCCAGACGCTAGCGTGTAGCCAGTTTTGATACCAACTACTCCGTTGGTACCTAGTATCTTATTGGTCGTAGTGAGCGTATAGCCCTTGCCTTGTTGGTTATAAATTTTCGTAGAGGTTGTACTGACAATCTCCTGGAAAAGTTTATTGTTATAGAGTATTCTGGCCAGAGTCAGGACATCCTCGGCACTGCTGTATCCCTCAGCTTGGTCTAGACCAGAAGGATTAGCAAATTTACTATTGTCTAGCCCCCACTCGCTAGCTTTGGCGTTCATCTTTTCTGCGAAAGCATCTATTGAGCCGCTGTCATATATTGCCAGAGCATTGGCTACGTCGTTACCAGAATAAATTAACAAGGCCTTCATAAGATCAAGCAATTGGAATTTTTCGCCAGGAGAAATACCAATTTTCTGGTCAAATAAATTTAGAGTTGGGATATTGCCAATAGTAACAATCTCACCGGCAGAATGGTTTTGCATAATTACTAGCGCCGTCATTAGCTTTGCCATCGAGGCTATTGGCCGTTGTTTCTGGGGGGACTTTTCGTAGAGCGTTATTCCAGAATTAAGATCGTAAATTATGGCCGATGATGCCTCGACGTTGATGTTTTGGTAGTCGGCTTTCTTGACGGGCTGGGGGGTATAAATAGACTTCTGGTATGGCTGGTTGGCGTTAGGGGTAGTCGAGGGGTTATTGGCTACTGCCGAAAATGGCTGGAAGATGGACATCCCACCAAGAGTTAGAAGGCTTATAGCTAGCCCGCTTATTATTAGTAAGCTCAAACCACGTCCTCTGGTTTAATAAATACAAACTCCTTTGGGCCTAAGCTCTTGTTGGAGTATAACCCAATTCTAACCCTCTGTAATTTAATAATAGTTAGGCCAAGAGTTTCAAAACTGCGCCTAATTTGCCTGTTTCGACCTTCACTGATTATTATCTTGGCTCTGTTCCGACCGATCTTAGTGGCCTTAAGCTTGCTAACCCCATCTAGGAGCCGAACTCCCTTATTGAATTGTTCTATCATGGCATCGCTGATGTCTTGTTTGGTATCAACCAAGTAAGCTTTACTCTTGTTGCTACTGGGGTGAGTGACATTGTTAATAAATGCTCCATCGGAGCTTAAAATCATCAAACCCTCACTATCCTTATCAAGTCGCCCAGCAATTTTTAAGCTAGAAAATGCAGGGGGCAATTCGTCGAAGATAGTCCTGCCGCCATCATTTCTGCTATGAGAGCAGACCAAACCCTTGGGCTTATTGTAGGCAAGATAAATATCCGCCCTTAGCCTGCCGCTCTGCCCATCTAGCTCAACTTTATCGGTACTATTAACTCTAGAGCTTAAATCGCTAACAACTGCACCATTAAGCGTTACGCGCCCAGAGGATATTATCTTATCAGCACTACGCCTGGACTGTGCTAGCCCAGCTGAGACTAAATACTTGTTAAGTCTAGGGTTTTTACTTGCTTGTTCCATCAGACCCATCTAGTTTACCTAGCTCGTGGAGCGAATTAATGCCAGCTACTTTTAAAAACTCAAGCGTCGTAATGTACTTTGTGGCACTATCTTCGGTAACTTTTTTAATTAAACCCTTATTGATTAGATTACGGATTGACTGATCGCTACTAATGCCACGAATTTCATCAATATTCATTTTGCCTATTGGCTGTTTGTGGGCGATGATACTTAATACCTCAAGAGCCGGCTGAGACAATGGTTCAGGCGAGGTTTCGTAAAAGTTTTCTATCAGCAGTGAGTATTTGCTTTCAATAACCAGCTGCATAGAATTAGCATCTCCGAGTATAACTAAGCCGATAGCACCTAGCTTGATATTGGTATTTTTTTTGAGTTCAGCCAGCTCGGCCTTATCGATACTCAAGGTTCTAATAATATGCCTAATAGATATTGGCTCCGCCGAGTAAAATAACAATGCTACTAGTTTTGCTTCGGTCTCCACGCTACACCGCCTCCACTACAAACTGGCAGTCATCGCCGTTGACCTTGCCCTGGTTAATGAGTTCTAGCAGAGTCAAGAAATATATGATAGCTTCAAATTTATTGTCAGATTTTTCGATTACCTCGAAACTTGAAAACTTTTTAATTTTAGCAATATGAGTACAGAATCGTTTTTTAAGGTCCTCTATGATTAATTTTTTTGATGTTATTTTTTTAGTTTTTGGGCGCTTATTATGTTTTTCTAAAAGGCTCAAAAATATTGTGTTGAGCTTGGCATTAGACAAATCTACGCGCTTAGTACTATTTTCAGTATTATTACCCCGACCATACATTGGCGCTTTAGATTGAGCTGCCATTGCAGTAGCCATATTTTTAATATGTTGATATTGCTGGAGCGACTCAGCGATATCAATATCATCATCATTATAATCTGGAGTAATTTTAAGCATAAGCTGACTTTTATCTAGCGCTAATTTAGTAGCTACAAACAAAAACCAATTCATTTCCTCAATATTTAAATCTATCTTTGCGATGTAATCCAAGTACTCAGCAGTAACTTCAGCCAATGAGACATCTGTAATATCAAGCTTGTGGTTGGTTAGTAGTTTTAATAGTACATCAAAAGGACCCTGAAAGTTTTCTAGTTCCAGTACAAAAACCATTGTCTTAACTTTTTTTATTCTTGACGGTAATGTCCAGCTCGTCGAGCTGTTCGGGTATAACGGTTGAGGGGCTTTCGAACATCAGGTCACGGGCATCGCCAGTTTTTGGAAAGGCAATCACTTCTCTGATTGAGTTTTCTCCGAGCAGTACGGCTAGTAATCTATCAAGACCCGGGGCAAATCCGCCGTGCGGTGGCACACCGTATTTAAAAGCTTCTAGGAAGTCACCAAATCTTTGGTCGACCTCGGCTTGGCTCAGACCAAATCTTTCAAATACAGCCTGCTGGGTTTTAGGGTCGCTAATTCTCAGGCTACCACTACTTATTTCTACCCCGTTGAGGACTAGATCGTAGCAATGAGCTCTAATTTTCAGTAGCTCGTCTTGGTCGCTCGAGCCTAGCATAAAGAGGTCTTCGTCAAGGGGCTTGGCAAATGGGTTATGAGCAAAAGTTATATGACCCTCGGCGGTTTTTTCAAATACCGGGAAGTCCACTACCCAGACAAAGGCTAATTCATCGGAGTCCGTTTTGTCTTTTCTGATATCAGGCTTGTCGGTGCCATATTTTTTAATAGCATCAGCGTAGGACATAACTTTAAATTTTTTAGGTAGCTTTTTATTGGGTAGTAATTTTGTGATGATAGCCTTAAACATCTGCTCATTAAAATCCAGTATTTCCTCTTGACTCACAAAGCTCATTTCCATATCAAGCTGAGTGAACTCTGGCTGCCGGTCGCCCCGCTGGTCCTCGTCTCTAAAACACCTCGCGATTTGGTAGTATTTTTCAAAACCTGCAATCATTAAGAGTTGCTTGAACTGTTGTGGCGCTTGAGGCAAGGCGTAAAACTTCCCCTTGCTTAGCCTTGATGGTACCAGGAAGTCTCTGGCTCCTTCTGGAGATGATTTCGCTAGGATAGGAGTCTCTATTTCTATGAACCCCGACTTATCCATGTAATCTCGAATAGCCTTAATAAATTTATGGCGGAAGTGCATATTGGCCTGCATCTGCGGACGTCGTAGGTCAAGATACCTATAGCGCATTCTAATATCCTCGTGGGTTTTAGATTTTTCTTCTGTGATTTCAAATGGCGGTGTCTGCGCTTGGCTCAATATTTTTAGATCCTTAATTTCAAATTCTATTGTACCGGATGGATGGGTATCCTTGACCATCTCTTTAGGCCTAGCCTTAACCAGGCCAGTAGCTTCTATCACAAATTCAGAGCGCAGTTGGCTAATAGTTTTATCTAGCTTACTATCGGACTTAAAATAGACAGCCTGGACAATAGACGAGGCATCACGTATTTCAAGAAATGTCAGCTTAGCATGGTCCCGTCTAATATGGACCCATCCCTTAATAGTTTTTGTCTCACCGATACACTTAGTAAGCTCACTAATCATAGTTCTATTATTCATAAATACAATTATATCTTATAATAGGCAACCGACTCAATAACAATAATAACTTTCTGCTAGTTACGCTTCTGGAGTCGGAGCTGGTGGTTCTGGGGCTTGAGCTGGCGGGGTGCCTTCTGCCTTGTCGGTTTTGGCCTGTTCTGGGGCACCAACTATCTTTTCGCTTGTGCTGGCAGCTGGGGTGTTGAGTATTTTTTTGATGTTAAGTACAACATCCTCTAAAGTGACTTGAGATTTAACAAGGTATTTATCAACTCCTAGACTTTCGCCTCGTTCCCTATCAGTAGTACTACCAAGGGCGGTCATCATAATAACCTTAGTATGTGCTAGGTCAGGCGTAGTTCTAATCATATCCAAGACATCAAAGCCAGAGATTCGTGGCATCATAACATCTAATACTATTAGGTCAGGCCGAACCTTAACGGCCATCGCTAAGGCTTCCTCGCCGTTACTCGCCACCGATAGATCATAACCGTCCGCTTGGAGGCGGGCGAAATAGACGTCTCTTAGGCTGATATCATCTTCTACTAATAAAATTTTAGACATATTCCCTCTTTCCATGATTATATAATAATACTTTTTATGCTCATAATGCAACTACCTAGCTATTAGCGGGAGCTTAAAAGCAAAAGTAGAACCCTTGCCAAGGCTAGATTTTACCCATATTTTACCACCATAGAGCTCAATTAAGTTGCGGGCGATATACAGACCCAGGCCAGTACCGGCCTGCTCGCGTGTCATAGAGTTATTGACTCTATAAAACTTTTCAAAGAGGTGCTTTTGCTCCTGGGCAGATATGCCGATGCCGGTATCATGAACCATAACAGTAACAGACTTACCGTCACTCTCTATCTCAATATCTACACTGCCCTGGCTGGTATATTTTATGGCATTATCAATAAGGTTAGACAGGACTTCGGAGAGTTTTTCTGGATCTGCCAGCACATTGTAGGCTGGTGCTATGACGGTTTGGTTTTTAATCCCAGCCCCACCAATGTGTGTCGTCAAGGCTAGCCCCTTTTGGGTGGCATTAGCTTGCATCTGGGAGGATACCTTGAGCACTACATCGCTAATATTAAAGACTACATTTCTATGTTTCATATCCTTATCCTCAATTATGCTGACGCTCAAGAGGTCTTGAAAGAGCTTCCCTAAATGGATAGAAGCCGTATGGGCCTTATCTAGAAAGCCTCTAGCCCTCTCGTCAATTTGAGCTAATTTAGGGTTAGATGCCATCGCTAGGTAGCCTTCGATGGCAGCAACTGGGGTACGCATTTCATGGCTGGCTGTCGATACGAACTCATCTCTTTGGCGTTCTAGCGCCTTTTGCTGTGAGATATCGGTGATAACGGCTATTGCACCACTGACCATCGCCTCGCCGTTAAAAGTTGGCGCAATTGATATCGAGAGGTCCTTGCGCACATTATCCTTAGACAGAATATGGTATTGGTTAGTGCGTAGAGCTTGCCTACTGGCTAGTACTGCTGCGAAAGGGTCAATATTGCCAGAAAGCTCATTACCATTAGCATCCTTAAGTTTTAATACCTCACTGCACGGAAAATTAAGGGCATCATGCATATCCCAGCCAGTTAGGTTTTGGGCTGCCTCATTCATTAAGATAATCTTGCCAGAGGAATTAATGCCTACCAGGGCATCGGCAATTGAACCCAGTATAAGCTTTTCAGAGCTATTGATATCACTAAGCCCAGAGCTAGTTGCTTGGGCCTTCTTGCCACCATCGGAGTAGGAGTCGCTAGCATAGGCAACAAGGCCTGCTACAAATAAGCCAGCAATAGTTACCGGTAATAATGCAAGGTGCAAAGAGAACTCCTCGCCTCGCGACAGGCTAAGTACAATAGTGGACGTATAGATTGCTGATACTAGGGCGATATTAGTCAGAAATGCTGCAAAGCCCAGCACAGAACAGCCAATAGCCAGCATCAGAAAGATTAAATACCAAGTTGAGCTTATACCGCCTGTGAAATAAGCGACAACTAGAACTTCAACCATCACTATTAGCAACTGAAGATACTTTGATGACGTCTCCATCCGTTTCGGCGGATAGATGCCAAGCACTAGATTATAGATAAGGCCGAGGCCGATTAGACTGCCTAGTATGTAGCACAGGAGCTGGTTATTGCTGGTAGTAATATCAAATAAAAAAATTGCTCCAACAAAGAGACCCATAGCTAGGTTCAGAATCGTCGTAATAGCCGTTAATTGAACATAAGTATATTTAGAAGTTTTTGAGTTATTCACTACTCAAATTATAGCATAAGCACAATCGAATCTAGCGCCTGTTAGACCTTGAAAAACTGATCGGTATAATTCGGGAACCAGTCTTGTTTAATGTCTGCCTCAGCTACGCCCATCGCAACTAGCTTCGGAGCAAAGGCTTCGACCATTGGCTCGGGCCCAGAAATATAAAATTGTTTACCAGCAACCATTTTGGATGCTCGCAGTATCATCGGCTCATCGACCAGCCCTGTCTCACCAACCCAGCCAGTTGGAATATCATCAACCAGTGTCATTACCAAATTAAACTTCGGCATTTGCTTGGCTGCGTTCGACCACAGATCGCCAAAGCAAATATCTTGCTCTGTACGGTTAGAATATATCAGTGTAATATCGCGCTCCAGCTGCTGGTTGTCAATTAAAAACTTCAGCTGCGATCTAAACGGCGTAATACCAATGCCGCCTGCAATCCAGACCACCGGGTTTTGTACATCATGTGGCAACAAAAAATTGCCCTGTGGCCCAATCGCTTCTACCTCATCAGCTGGCTCCAAATCTATCAAAGCCTGCTTGAAGCTGGAGTGCTTCTCGATAAAGCGGGTAGTGAGCATTATATCGCCCTCCGTCGGCGAGCTTGACATCGTAAACCAGCGCTTGATTCCTCGCGAATCGACCTTGGGGTGTTTGAGGCTAACCTCTAAATACTGCCCGGGTTCATAAACGAAGCCGTCGGGCTTATCAAACATCAGCTCCCAGCTATCACGAGCTATTTTTTCTTTGTGTATAAATTTTAGTTTCATCGTTGCCTCCTGTATAATCCAATTATACAACATATGCCTAAGCCAATAATAGCGTTTAATAAAATACCAATTACTGTTTTGCAGGGCTTCTTGGGGTCCGGCAAAACAACCATGCTTAATTATATCCTGACTCACAACGAAGGGATGAATATCGGTGTCGTGGTCAATGACTTTGGCGACATCAACATCGATAGCAAATTAATCAAAAGCCAAAGCGACAAGCAGCTCGAGCTGACCAGCGGCTGTATTTGCTGCAGTCTCAAGACACTCGATCTCCAGGAAGCCATCGATCAGTTTGTCTTTAAGGGTAGCAATATCGATTATATTATTATCGAGGCTTCGGGCTTAGCAGAGCCACGCGACCTGGCCCTAACCTTGCGCACAACCCTAGGCCAAAAGGTCAGATTAGATGGTATCGTGACCGTCATCGATGCCGAAAACATCGAAAAAAACGCTGCCAAACACGACATTGCTCGTGACCAAATTTTATTCTGCGATTTTGTGGTGATCAACAAAATCGACCTGGTAAAGCCAGACAAAGTCCAAGACATCCGCCAAATGATAACTAGCTTTAACCCTAGAGTCAGAGTACTAGAATCGACCAATGGCCAGATCGATATTAGGCTACTACTTGATCAAGACCTCTACAAATCGCGCCCCCTGCCCGGCGCAGACCAGACTGGCAAAACCAATGACCATTCCAATCATCTCCACGAAAAGTACACTAGCTACTCATGGACCAGCCCCCAGCCCTTGCACCCAATGAGGTTTCAGGATTTTGTGAACCGCAAATTGCCCACCAATGTCTATCGGGCCAAAGGCATTATCGATTTTGGCCTGAAGGGCCACAGTCGCAAGTACATTTTTCAGCTCGTCGGCGTACGGCCTGAGCTAGTTTGGGAAAACTGGGACCAAAAGCCCCTGACAGAGATTGTTTTTATTGGTCAAGACATAGATAAAAATTTGATCGAAAAAGAGTTAATAGCTTGCATCGACGATAGTCCCGATAAACAACTCGAGGGCAATATCGAGCTCAAGCTACCCCAAAAAGCCGACCTTTAAGCCAGGTCCTAGGCCGGAAACTATACCAAATACTCTCGCCAGCAGCAATTAATGCCCAGGCCTAGCTGCGTTTTTTATAAAAGTATATTGAAAGCGGAATAAATACCAAGAGGATACCTACTATCCAGGCCAGCAATTTCCACTCGGCACCACCAGACGGTGTACCGAGGGCAAAATGCCTTGCCGCCGTGACTGCAAAAGTAACTGGCTGGTTATTGGCAAAAACTTGCAGCCAGTGTGGCATCGTAGCGGTTGGCACAAATGTCGCACTAGCAAAGGTTAGCGGAAATATAAATAAAAATCCTGCTAGCTGAGCAGTTTCTTCGTCTTTTACTGCCAACCCCACAAAGGCCGCAATCCACGAAAAAGCGTACCCAAAGGCCAGTATTAGGGCAATCATCGCGGCTGCGTCGCCGGCACCATTTTGGAATCTAAAACCATACACATAGCCCATACCGAGTAGTATCATTGCAACCAGCGAGCTACGGATGATATCGGCCGATGTTCGGCCGGTTAGTACTGCACTACGACTCATCGGTAAGCTGCGAAATCTATCGATAATACCGGCATTTAGGTCGCGCGATAGCCCAACACCAGTTTGGAGTGATCCAAATAAAATAGTCTGCACCAAAATTCCTGGCAATAAAAAATTGATATAAGGCCCACCACCAGCTACGGTCGCGCCAATGGCACCACCAAATACAAAATTAAATAGCGTCAAGAACATTATTGGTTGTATTGACGAAATCACCACTAGCTGCGGCAAGCGCATGTAGCGCAAGAGATTACGCCTTGTTACAATCCAGCCGTCTCTGAAGCCCGCTAGTACAGTTGTCATTATGGCCTGCCTCTTTTAGGCTTTTTAGGAAGCTGGTGCTTTGGTTTTTT
>CALRDO010000013.1 GCA_943354915.1 Patescibacteria group bacterium UBA4664 | reverse complement strand
TTTTGAATCATTATGGAGCTATCTTAACAGGTACCAATGCATTAATCAATGCTAGTGGCGTCGTACAAACTAAACTGCCCAATTCGAGTGCGCACAATTTTTGTACAATACGCCCCTGTTTTTAGCTGGCTACCAATTTCTCTAGCCAATGAGCGTATATAAGTACCAGAACTAACTTCGGCATTTAACCTGACAACCGGATATTTGTAGCTCACGATATCAAAGCTCTTGATAATAACATCCCGAGGTGGCATTACTACACTTTGCCCACTACGAGCAATTTTATAGGCTCTCTGCCCAGCAATTTTAATAGCGGAATAGATTGGTGGTATTTGAGTAATCCTACCTACTAGAGTGTCTATAACGGCTTGGATCTCTTGCTTACTTGGTTTAGCTTTTGACACCATAGTTTTTTCACCTTCCTCGTCATCGGTAGTAGAGACCTCTCCGAGCTTGATATCGAACTGGTAGGTTTTATCAAGTTTTGAATAATTAGCGGCTTGCCTCGTAAATTCTTTGCCTACTAACACTATTAATAGTCCTTCGGCTTCTGGGTCTAGTGTGCCAGCATGGCCAACTTTTTTATTACCCCCTACTCTGCGGACTTGGGCCACAATACTAAAACTACTCCTACCGCGGGGCTTATTGATTAATTTCAAACCTTCTTTAGAAAAATCCATATTCATATATTGTAACTTATAACACTAGCCTAGCAGGCTATTTAAGCGACGCCTGGTCCGATTTTACCTCGTAGTTGCCCGGGACTGAAGTCGCTAGAGTGGAATTCTCCTCTCGCCCAAATCTGGTCTTTTTTTTTGAGCCTTCCTCTGCTGGCTGTCTCGCTGGAGGGGTGTATTGAGCTTGCTCGATAGCTTCTTTAATACTTGTAGGGGCTGTAGGGTCTGGAGGTCTAACTACATCTGATGCTTCATTAGTGATGGTACTCGGCGCAAAGTGATTTTTAGCTTGCAAAGCCTTTACAACCTCTTGCTGCTTAGCGCCAGCTGCGAGCATCTGAGCAGCAACCGTCATGGACTTGGCGGTTGTATCTGGGGTAGTAAAATTATGCGTAGCGCTAGTAATGCCAGTATAAAGAGCCGTGGCGATTGATTCATCAACTATCCCCTGCTCTAATGACTCAAATAGCGACACCATCATCTCGCAGACCGAGCTTGAGTTTTGATCGATGTAGTTAATACTGCCATACATTTCATTAATGCGATGATAATCAATATTAATCAAATGCAGACCATCGAAAATAGTCGGGTTTTTTTCTACTATCCTATCGAGTCGGGCAATTTGTGCCACACCAAGAACAATAACTAAGTCAAACTTAAATGGTCCTTGCTCAAAACTAACATCCTTGGCGTTAAAATTACCATTTAAAGGTGTAACCGTAACATCAAGTCGATCCCCCTCAACATTATATTTAAGCTTATCAACCACAACAGAATGCATCGCAACGCTGATAACAAAATCTCGTACTCCCTCCAGCTCACTACTGATAAATTGGGTATCATAAAGCGCAGAACTTTTAGGCAAGCTATCGGTGATAACTATACTGGCTTGCTTCTGAAGCTTATTGAGAACTCGCTGGGTAGCAATCGCAGCCGAAAGCTGGTCATTGTTTGGTTCGCGACCAGTGACAATCACAATATTATGAGCTTGCTTGATGAGCTCACTGGCTTGCTGTTTTGGGGTTAAATCATTTTGCATGGTATCAATATATTCTAAACAATGGGTTATTATACCTGACATAAGCATTTTTGTCAAGGCGTAACTACGGCCGAGTATGCTAGACGGCCAAAGATAGGGCAAAAGCAATAATGGCAGCGATTACCCATCAACTCTACCTTAAAAAACTCTTTACAGATGAGGCATTATCAGATATACTTATCCCTATTGTATTTTTACTAAAGAAAGTTCAAACATTATATGCCAGTAATCAAATCAGCTATCAAGAGAGTCCGCCAAGAAAAAAAGCGCAAAGCTTATAATATTGGTGTAAAGACATCTGTAAAAGCCAAGTTTAAGGCTGTTCGCGACGAAGTTGCAACTGGCAAAGTCAAGAGCAACGAAGATCTTGTAGCTGCCATTAAAGCAATCGACCAAGCTGTACGCAAGGGCGTTATCAACAAACACAGTGCCGGCCGCAAAAAGAGCCGCCTAACACTTGCCTACAACTCAGTAGCCGAAAAGCCTTTTGGCACCGAACCAGCCAGCAAGCCTAAGGCTAAAAAAACTACTACTGCCAAGAAAGCTACAAGCAAGAAAGCTCCAGTAGCTAAAAAAGCCGTAGCAAAAAAGCCTACTAGCAAAAAATAGCGCTACTACTTAAATATATAGCCCTTAAACCCCAATATATTATTTGCATAAACTATAAAACAGGCTGTGCATTGCCTCTTTAGAGGATAATTCTCCTGTTTTGGTAGCAATATCGGACTTTGCAATTTCGCGGTAAGCTCGGGCAATATCATCTAAATCTAGCCCGCCAACGAGAGACCTCGCTTTCTGAGTTGCATAGGGTGACAACTTATAGGCCGAGGTCAATTTAGAATCATTAATTATAATAACCATTAAAACCCGAAACTGGTAAATAATGGCTCCGAGTATCATCTGGTCGGCATAGCCTTGCAAGTGAAGCTGTTTATATAATTTGATGACCCTTACTAAGTCTTTGCGTACTAATGCTTCAGCTAGTACAAATGCGCTGTTCTCTAGAGTTTGGGTTGCAAGCTCATCGATTGACGATTTAGTGATGGTTGAGTTGTAGCTAGCCAATTTAGCTAGCTCGTTGTATAAACTCCACTGGTCGATACCAACTAAATCTATTAAATAGCTAGCCGTTTGGCTACTTAAAGTCGAGCCTAATTTATGAGACTCTGCCAAGAGCCATTTTAAAAGCTGCTGGGGGTTAAGAATATTAAACTCTTTAGCTCCCTTCAGCCCCCTCATCGCCTTATAGAGCAACGTTCTCTTATCAGGGTTAGGGTCTAGAACCACTAAATTTGTAGTTGCAGAAGTAGTATTGATGATGGCATCAATCTGTTGCTGGGTTGGTTTGGCATGAGCTAAATTAGAGACAACCACTAGCCTGCTGCTCACAAACATCGGCATAGTTAATAGATTTCCGAGTAGATTACCAATCCCCTGCTCGTCTACATTGATGTTTGCCAAATCAACATCGGCCTTAGTTTTTTCGATGTATTTAGATTTAATTAAGCCTGCCTGGTGGTTAATAGCAAAGCTATTTTTGCCATACAAATAAAAAACCATTCTTTTAGAATCTCCTTAGGTTAGTATACTTTAAGTAGAAAAATATGCCATTGCGATTACTTAGGTAGCTAGCTTCTGGCAATGGGGACAAAGGTGCGTACCACGCCCTGCAACGCGGATTTTGATAATCTGTTGGCTACAATTCGGGCAATTACTGCCTTCTTTTCTAAAAACCTGCGCAAACTTCAGATAACTACCCTTGTTGCCCTTGGCATCAACATAATTTCTATCGCTACTGCCGCCGAGTTTAATACTCAGGCTCATAACTTCTCTGACTGCGCTAAAAAGCCTTCTGAGCTTAACAGCGCTGACATTGCCAACCTTAGTCAGAGGGTGGATTCTGGCCATAAATAGCGACTCGTCGGCATATATGTTGCCAACTCCAGCCAGTACCGTCTGGTCGAGCAGAGCGGCCTTGATGCTAGTTTTGGAGCGTTTTTTAAAAGCCATAGCGAATTGCTCAAAAGTATAGCTGTGCTCGAGTGGTTCGGGTCCGAGCTTTTTTAAAAAAGCGTTGTTAGCATATAGCCCAGCACTAGGTTCAAGCTTGACCCAGCCAAACTTACGCTGGTCGTTAAAAAACAGCACTCCCTGGCTTAGTTCAAAAACTACTCTAGTAGATTTGTCTGGCAAACTGTTAATCAAACTACTAGTAGGGTGCCCACCCCCAAAACCTCTACCATGGCTAGGGCGATATACGAGCTGACCAGTCATTTTAAGATGAATCAAGACGCTATAGCCGCTACTAAGCGGCATAATTATAAGCTTGCCTCGACGCTTAATAGATTCTATTTTAGCGCCAATAAGGTGCTCTCTTGCGACTGCTTGGGATACCGCCAAGCTCTTTGGCCAATCACTCTTAACAGATACAATAGTCTGACTAGGCAAAAACTCTTGTAGCCCAATTCGGACTGTCTCAACTTCTGGTAATTCTGGCATGGTAAATATTATAGCAGTAAAGTAAGATTTACTTCTGCCTAGTTTCTGCTATAATATTTACTTTCAAAAACGCACCTACAAAAGAAGGGGTAATGTGACGAACGAAACCAGTAAGCTGGAGGTATGCATAGCTATCGCCGTGCTATGTAGCTCGGCGCTAGTTTGTATCATGGTAACACTTCATATTGCCTGAACTGGAGGTACCAAAGTGCAATACGTTCTCAAGAGAAAGTACAGCGCCAATAGCCTCATGGGCAAGCTGGTGCAGATGCTTAAGCAAATTGATTTATATAGTTGTGGTGAACAAAAAATTAGCACCAGGCGTAATGCCAGTAGGGAAATGGCAGTGTACTTCTATCACCGAAGCCATATGATGCATTTTGAGTTCGAAGGCTTTGGCGACTTGCTTGGGCAGGAAATCACTGTCTACAGCAGAGGTTCTTGGCAAGCAAGCAACTTCATTGGTATCGATAATGATGTTTGCCTACACTACCAGGACCCTCTACCACTAAGTGGTCTAGCCATTACAATTACCTCTCCCCTTAAGCCTAACATTAAAAGTTAGGCTCTTTTTTTAATTATGTTAGCATTCCCCAGCTATAGCCCCGGCGCACTTCAACAATAATCGGCACATTAAATTTATGGACATCCTCCATTGTTCTCTTGATAATCTCCGCCACCTTAAGAGCATCAGCTTTTTTACATTCAACGACCAATTCATCGTGTATTTGCAATATTAACTTCGCCCCGGCAGGTAACTCGCGGGGCAAGCTGACCATAGCAAGCTTCATCATATCAGCCGCTGTACCCTGCAAAGGTAGGTTAACTGCTGCCCTTTCAGCCGCAGACCGAACAATAAAATTGCTAGAGCTGACATCTGGGCAAGGACGCCGGCGTCCAAAAAATGTTTCGGTGTAGCCTTTATCGTGAGCGAACTTCTTAATACTAGCAATATATTCGGCCACCCCTTTGCGCAAGCTAAAATACCTGTCAATAAACTCTCGGGCTTTATCATAGTCAAAACCCGTAGCAACCGATAGCCCGTGCTGGTTCATACCATATAGCACTCCAAAATTAATAGCCTTGGCGGCGTAGCGCATTTCACTGGTTACCTTGCTGGTCTCAACGCCAAACATTTCGGCGGCAGTCAAGGTATGGATGTCTACCCCACTCTTAAAATCCTCAATCATCGGCTGGTCATCGGCCAACTCGGCTGCTAAACGAAGCTCTATCTGGCTATAATCGGCCGAGACAAATATATTGCCTTTAGACGCCACAAAGGCCTTGCGAATTTCTCGACCTGTCTCGGTACGGATTGGTATATTCTGAAGGTTTGGGTTGGTACTGCTTAGGCGCCCTGTCTGGGCGATAGTTTGGTTGTAGCTTGTGTGTATCCGTCCGTCGGGCTTGACTAATTTTGGCAATGCATCGACATAAGTACTGGCAAGCTTTGTCAGCTCGCGGTACTCGAACATCATATCGATCAGCTCGTGCTTTCCGCGTAGTTTTTCGAGTTCACTGGCAGCGGTGCTGATGCCAGTTTTAGTCTTTTTTAGACCTGCAGTTGGTATTTTGAGCTTATCAAATAATACCGCTTGCAGTTGGGCTGGTGAGCTAATATTGAATTCGCCACCGGCTAGTTTCCAGATATTTTTTTGCAACTGGCTGATTTTTGAAGCGTATTGAACCGATAGTTTATTGAGAAACTTAGAGTCTAGCTCAACCCCACAAAATTCCATATCACCAAGTACCGCAATAAGTGGCCACTCCATTTGTTTGGCGAGTTCTTGTAGCCTACCGATGGCATCGAGCTCTTTTTCTAATTTTAGATATAGTCGCCAGGTAATATCGGCATCTTCGGCGGCATACCTGCTAGCCTCATCAATAGAGACTTTATCAAAGGTTTGTTGGTTTTTACCTTTCGGGCCAATCAGCTCTTCGATACCTATCATCGATATCCCAAGCTCGTTATAAGCTAGCTGACTAAGACTCTGAGCCCGACCGATTGGGTTTATCAGGTAAGCTGCTACCATTGTGTCAAAAACAATTGGGCTAACCCGCAGATTATGGGATGAGCGCACCACGACATAATCGTATTTGATATTGTGCCCGACCTTACCAATTTTATCATTTGTTAATACCGGACCAATCAGCTCATAAAATTTGTCGCAATCTATCTCGGTTTTTTGTTCGTGGGCAAGAGGCACATAGTAAGCCTCCCCTGCTTTAAAGCTGAAAGATGCGCCAACCAATTTTGCATCAATTTGGTCAGTGCTGGTAGTTTCGGTGTCAAATGCAAAGACTTTTTGCTGGGCTAGTGTTTTAGCCAGAGTTTGAAGCTCAGATACTTTTGTGACGAGGTGGTACTTGGCGTCTTTAAGGTGTTCACGGTTGAACTCTATGGCACTACTTTTGTGCTCATCGATAGCTTCGTTTTGGTCGTCAGTGACTTTTTTATTCGGCAGCTTAGCAAGCAAGCTCTTAAACTCGAGCTGATGAAAAAGATTGTAGACACTTTTTTTATCGTACTCGTGTATAACTGCGTCCTTGAGGTCAAAATCCAGCTTTAAATCGAGCTTGATAGTCGATAATTCTTGGCTCATATAGGCGCTATCTTTACCAGCACTAAGCTTTTTGGCGACTGCCGGTTTGATATCAGCGAGGCTTTTATAAATAGTGTCTAGGTCGTGGTACTGGCTAACTAAGTCGGTGGCGGTCTTATCGCCGATGCCAGAAACACCGGGGATATTATCGCTGGTGTCGCCCTTCAGCGCCTTATAAACAATAAATTCCTTTGGGTTAACGCCGTATTTGTCGATAACGGCTTGGGTGTCGTAAATAAAAGTATCGCTAAACCCTTTGCGCATAGTAAATACGGTAGTGGCATCGCTAACTAGCTGGAGTTCATCCATATCGCCGGTTACCACCACTACATCGACTTGGTCCTGGTACTGGGCGCTGAGCGAGCCGATAATATCGTCGGCCTCGTAGCCGGGCATCTCTAGCAATGGGATGTTAAAAGCTGCAATCACTGCTTTGGTTGTTGGGAACTGATCGTAGAGTTCTTGGTCGGCCTTTTTGCGTGTTGCCTTGTACTGGTCGTATTGGTCGTGGCGGAAAGTTTTACCAGGTGCATCCCAGGCCACCGCAACATAATCGGGCTTAAGCTCGCGTAGCGCCAAGAGCATCATGGTGGTAAAGCCATAAACCGCATTGGTCGGGGTGCCATCTTTGGTCGTCAAGTATGGAATTGCATGGTAGCCCCTATGGACTAGAGCATGGCCGTCGAATACAACTAGTTTTTTGCGTCTACTCATATCTAAAATTATACACCTTATCTTATCAGCAAATTAGCAAAATAGTATGCCAATGTGTTTTAATGAAGCTATGAATTATGAAACACCATCGCTATTTGACGATGAAAATGGCAATGAAAACAAAAGACCAGCCACGCCGCCGCGGACTAGCGAGCAACGCACTGCGGACCTCAAGCAAATCATTGAGCAGCAAAAGCAAGAACAAGAAAGATCTGCTGCCTACCTCAATGAAAGGGCGCGCCAAGACCAGGACCGAATCGACAGAGCCGCCGAAGCGGGTGTAGATTTGCACTCAAAAGCAGATATCCAGCGCGACATCAATAGACGTGGACTTGAAAAAGCTCAAGAGACACTAGACCAAGCCAAGCCTCCAGAAATATTATAAACTAACTAATATAGTCTTTAAGACGCTTGCTGTCTTTGTGCTTACGAAGTTTCGTCAAGGCTTTAGCTTCAATTTGTCGAATGCGTTCACGGGTGACACCAAATTCCCGACCTACTTCCTCTAGGGTATGGCTGCGTCCGTCTTCAAGGCCAAATCGCATTCGCAATATTTTTTGTTCTCGTGGCGATAGCAGCTCTAGTGTATCGTCGATATGTTCTTTTAGCAGCTCATAAGTAGCAGCTTCCTCTGGGCTAACGCTGTCTTCATCTTGTATAAAATCACCTAAGCTAGAATCTTCATCTTCGCCAACTGCAGCATCCAAGCTCGTGGTGTCTTGAGAGATTTTTAGAATATGATTAACCTTATCAACATCAATCTCCATTTCGGCTCCTATTTCTTCTGGCAACGGCTCTCGACCAAGTTCCTGAGTTAATCGGCGTTGAGTACGGATTAATTTATTGATAGTTTCTACCATATGGACAGGTATTCTAATAACCCTAGCTTGATCGGCAATTGCGCGGGTAATGGCTTGGCGAATCCACCAGGTAGCATAGGTACTAAACTTAAAACCTTTGTGGTAATCAAACTTTTCAACGGCTCGCAATAGCCCGGTATTACCCTCTTGAATAAGGTCTAATAAATCTAGCCCACGCCCAATATATTTTTTAGCAATACTAACTACAAGGCGCATATTAGCCTCAGCTAGGGCATCCTTAGCTGCCTTATCCCCCTTTTCAATTCTCTTGGCCAAAGCTACTTCCTCGTCGGCCGTAATTAGAGAGATTTTGCCAATTTCTCTAAGATACAAACGCACCGAATCGTCGGCAATATCTTTAATATTGGCCTCATTAGTGGCGTTTTCAACATCTTCCTCTGGCTCGGTTTCCCATAGCTTATCTTTCTGATCAGTAACTTCAATCCCCTTATCGATAAGTTGTGAGTATAAATCATCTAATAGATCAACATTATCCTCTGCATCTGGGATAGTAGCTTGGATTTCTTGTTGGGTTACAAAACCCTGCTGTCTGCCTTTAACTATTAACTTTTCGATATCTACACTAAAATCATTTGCTAACTTTTGTTCTGGGATGGGTTTGGCTCGCCTCGGCATATATTATTAGTCCTCGTTTAATAAAGCTTGGTAATCTCTTAGCAGTTGCTTGGTTTTTTTTGTATCCCCTTCTAATTCCGCTTGGGATACCTCTCTAGCTAATTGGTGCTTAGCTGTCTGCCTACTAACCTCTTGAATTCTAGCAACCTGGGTGAAGGCTTCGAGCCTGATATCGTGTGCTGATAAGTCAGCATAATTTTGCTCACCTCTTAATGCAAGAATTTTAACATAATTTTCCTCTTTGGGCAATGACTTTAACAGCGTAGTAAGCTTTGCTTTCGGGGTATTTTTAAGCAACTTAAAGATACCACGGTGCAAGTCGGTAGTTTTTGCTAAGTCTAAATCCTCTATCGAGGATACAACTTCTGGATATGCCAAACACAGTTCTAAGAGATTTTGCTCTAGCTTTTCTTGTCTGGTCAGCTTGCGTTGCTCCTGCGGGGTATCCTCTACACCTTGCTCGCCATTAACATCGGACCCAGTATTTGGTACTTGATGGGATACTTGTAAATTTGATTTTTGTGAGATTAATTTATTTATACTTGCCTCAGTTACATCTAGTAGCTGGGCAATTTTTTTAACATAGTGCTGGTTTTCAATATCATCTTTTAAGCTAGCGAGCATTGGAACAATAAATTTAATAAACTGTTTTTTGCCAGGTGCAGTACTAACGCTGTACTTATCTTTGGCAAAAGATATAAGGTAGTCGGGTGCATACATAGCGCCATCAACTGCCTTTTGCCACGCTACTTTACTCTTCTTTAAAAGCTCGTCTGGGTCTTTTGCACCATTGAGTAGGATAATATCAATCTTCACATCCATATCGCCAGCAATTTCAATAGCACGGAGCGTTGCGGCAATACCTGCCTCATCGCTATCAAAGCAAAAGGCGATATTTTTTGTCAGCCTACCCAGTTGCTTCAATTGCAATTCGGTTAAAGCAGTCCCACTACTGGCTACCACATTTTCAAAGCCAGCATTAGCAAGTGCTACAACATCCATATTGCCCTCCACCACTACTACTAAATCCTTTTGTCTAATAGCTTCCTTGGCTTGAGCTAGCCCGTAGATTGCCTCACTCTTATTATATATTGGCGTCTGCGGGGTATTAATATATTTGGCGGTTTTTTCTGTGCCGAGTATCCTGGCGCTGAACCCGACTACACGAGCTTGGGCATCGAAGACAGGAAACATCACGCGGTTCCTAAAAAGATCGTAGGCCCCTTTGCCCTGCTTGCCTTCGACGCAGAGGCCAGCAGTAATTAAATCTTTAACTGCAAAACCTTTTTGGGTCAAATAGTTCGTGAGCGATTCCCAGCTATCAGGTGCATACCCTAGCTTGTAGTTTTTGATAGTTGCCGAGCTCAAGCCTCTAGTTTTAATAAAATAAGCTTTAGCGAGCTCGTTTTTTGACAGGCACAAATGAAAATACCCCATAGCCGATTCACTAGCATTATAGAGATTGGTCTTTTGGCTGCTACCTACTTGGCTACCGCTAGCTCTAGGCTTAAGCTTAACGCCGGCTCGTTTGGCGAGCATCTCAAGAGCTTCAGGAAAGCTTAAAGCCTCCATCTCCATGACAAAACTAATAACATCGCCACCCTTGCCCGAACTAAAATCATGCCAGATATTTTTATCAGGGCTAACAATAAATGAAGGCGTTTTTTCTGTCTTAAAGGGGCTAAGACCCTTAAAGCTCTTGCCGGTTTGCTTTAATGGCACGTACCCGCTGATGACATCAACTATGTCGAGGCGCGATTTGACTTCATCTACATCGTTCATATATCTATTATAGTCTTATACCGCCGTTATAAAAGCAAACATAATAAAAATTCGGCCCATAAAAAATGAGCCGAAAATATTTTGAGATTAATCTCCTAGGTGTTGTACTACCACTACAGGGAGAGCCAAGGCACCATAGCGTCTTCTTAAAACGCAGATCTTTTCATCGCGCTCGTCAGCATGAGCTTCAACCTGCCTCTTGCGACGAAGCTTCACGATAAATTCTTCAGCGTCAGCTAAATCGGCGTCACTAAAAGCTAGCTTAGTAAATCCGCTTTGCTGGTAATTGTCGCGAACAGCACTATAGAGTTTGATTCGAATGGCAGAGAGTTCCTCTTGGTTGTATTGAGGTGTCTTATCCCACCCAGAAAGGTACAGGCCGACATAGTCAAAGCATTGGCTAGCTACATCGTTGTTAGTGTTGTGGGTGCTAAGTTTCTGCTTAACTACCATAGACAGGTGATTAATCGCAGCACTAAGGTCCTGCCTAGAAAGCGTAATACGGCCAGAACCAATATAACTAGACATAATGTTCTTGGTAAGATGAGCCTTGATGACAGCTCGTTCTATGGGGCTATATTGATTAACGTCTTGCCAATTGCGCTCCCAATTGTCTATAAAGCTTGTAATCAGCTCATCGACTGCTTGGGACATCACCGTAGCTCGTCGTTTTCTCATATCTCCAGTTACCCTTCTAGTACGACGCCTTTTGGCGTATTCACCAAAAATACACCTATACTATAAAATAATCAAGCTTATCGTTAATTTATTGAGTCACGACGGTTAATGCTAACGGCAAAGATTATTGCCAGCGCCAGGTATCAATTACATTTTTTGTAACTGATACATCAAATTCGTCTTGGTAACTCGTCGTAACAGCAGCAACCGTAACAGGTTTGCCATCTTGCTGATAGGTTTTGCCGACTATCAGTAAGGCGACCAAGGAATATGTTTTGCCATCTGGTGCCTTATAAATTACTTGGGTTGCGTCTAAATTGTCTAATTTTATAGACTCGCTGGACACTAGAGTCCTAGATTCACCTACCAAGGTTAGATAATCGTCGATCTTTTGGTAAGAGTCTGTCTTGGTATCTACGGCAATAGTGCTAATTAGCTTTTTGCCAAAGGTTGTTTTAGCAAAAAGACAATTTTCGTCTTTAGGTATGGCATTTGGCACGATAAGTGCGAATGTGTAACACTGCTTGGTAATTGTTTCATACCCTTCGGGAGGGGTAGCAGGACCTGAAGTCGGTGCAGGGACAGGCTCGCGCTGGGGGGTAGGCGTAGGAGTAACATTTTCGTTCGATTTTTTAGCAACTACAGTAAAGTAGAAGATGCCGCCGCCTATTAGGGCTAGCCCTAATGCCACGCCAACAATTATAAACAGCAGCTTCCCGCTTTTTCGGGGTGGTGGGCCATAACTCCCCATCGTATTGGGTGCATCCAAACCAACTGCCACTGGCCCAAGCTGGTCTGCTCCAGGCAAAGTACCTGGCTGAGAATAGTTTGGTTGAGTAGGTGCTAGCCCAGCCGTTACCTGGTCTGCTCCTGGCATATCTGCCGGCAAGGTTCCGCCAAGTATCTCGCCTCCCATGGTATCTGTGGGCTCAGGCGAGCTTGGTGCTATTGGTGGCTGTTGAATTGCATCATTAGCGGTAGGGGCATTATATGTATCTGGTGTGACAGGGTTAGGGGCAGTAATACTATCTGCAGCAGGAACATTCAGTGGAGCGGGCGTAAAGCCTAATGGCACAGCTGACTCTGCTGCTGGAGTAGTAATACTATCTGCAGCAGGAACATTCAGTGGAGCGGGTGTGGAGTCGAAAGGCACATTTGATTCTACAGATGTAGTCATATCCTGAGGCTTAATCATGCTAGCATCAACTTGTGCCGCTTGTTGCCATTCTGGGAGAGGTTGCTGGGGGCTAGTTTGAGGCTGAAAAGAAACGCCTCCAGAGGGCTGGGGGTGTGAATCAATAGGCACACCAGGTGCCACTTGGTTATCTGACTTTATTTGGTCTATTGGAAAATCATTATCTTGAGGTTGCATAATATTCTTATATTGTAGCTAAATTTATATTAAAACGCTAGTGCTTAGCATCTAAATACCTATCGTAAACAGACCACTGCCCTCCTAATAAATTAATTGCCAGTTCGGCAGATAAATTAATTGTCTTGTCGGCTATATCCCTAGTGGGGTTAACCTCAACCAAATCAATAGCTACAATCTTTTCTTGTAAATTACGGCATAAATACGATACTTCACGGTAGCTTAGCCCGCCTTTATTGATAATACCCGTGCCAGGGGCTTCACTAACATCAATGGAATCTATATCCAAGCTAACATGCACCGGCCTACCTGATATTTGCTGTTTTATTTTCTTTAGAGCCGAGGCAATACCTTTTTCAATGATTTCATCCATCGAGACGCATAAAATATTATTTTTCTTAATGTAGTGCCTTTCAAACTGGTCGGCATCCTTGATGCCAATCGTAAAAACTTCATCGTAGCGATATTTAGGAAGTTTAAAATCTGAGTACAGGCTATCGCCCAAAACAGTCGCCAGTGGCATGCCATGAATATTGCCCGTCGGAGAGCTCTGGGGATTGTTACAATCAGGGTGGGCATCAATATAAACAACGACACAATCGCTATGGCGTTTTTTTGTAGCAAACATCGTGGCAATAGAAATCGCGTGGTCACCGCCAAGAGTTAGAGCAATATCAGTGCTACCTGTTAATTTAATTATTTTTTTGTATAGACTCTTATTAAATTCTACAAGTGCCAGCCGATAATGAGCATTTACTGCATGGCCCTTGTCGGCACGCAATAACTCTTCGGAGGCACCGAGCTGGAATTGTATAGCATTTTTTGCTAGTCCAGACATCAGGCTACGGCCCAGTATCTCCTTTGGCGCTAACTCAGTTCCTTGATTGAAACTACCGAGACACGTTCGGGCTGAATATATTTTTACCATCCGAGTTATTATAACCTAACGTGGTAGGGCTTCAAGTAATAAATTTTAAGTTATAATAGTATTTATGAAAAAGTTGCTGAAAAAATTTATCCAACCTATTGTGCCCCAATCTACTCTGAACTTTTTGCATTACTCGGAATCAGTCGCTGCTACATTAAAATACAAACACCCCAGCAACCAGATGATTGTGATTGGAGTTGTTGGTAGCAAAGGCAAGACTACCACTGCTAACATGCTTTGGTCTATACTCTCAGCCGATGGCACAAAGGTCGGCTTAATAGGAACGGCAAATATCCGCTACGGCAACAAGGAAGTGCTCAACCCCTACCATATGACAATGCCAGGAGCCTTTATATTGCAAAAAATACTCGCCAAGTTCGCTAGCATTAAATGCAAATATGTCATTATGGAGGTACCTTCTGAAGGGCAGGCCCAATATCGGCATATTGGCATCAATTTTGATGCTTTGATCTTTACGAATGTTACCAATGAACTAATGGCTGCCCACAACTTTAATCTAGCAACCCTACACAAACACAATAAGCGGGTATTTAATAAGCTCAGTAGTAGCAAGCGTAAAACCATTGATTTACAAAAACCTCCTAAAATAATCATTGCTAATATCGATAGCAAAGACGCTAAGGACTATCTAATATTCCAAGCTGACATGAAAATTACTTTTGGTCGATCGAAATCTGCTAACTATGTACTAAGCAACGAATTGGATACCCCTAACGGCATTAGCTTTGATACGGCTGGTACTAATTTTAAAGTAAAAATACTTGGTAAAATTAACGCCCTTAACGCTACTGGCGCCATTGCTACTGCTATCTCTCTCGGCGTTAATAAAACAGCCGTTAAGGCTGGGCTGGCAAAACTCCCTACTATCCCTGGCCGTATGGAAGTAATCAGTGGCAAGCAAGCATTCAGGGTAATTGTTGATTACGCCCATGAGCAGACTAGCATGCAAGCACTCATGGATAGCGCCAAAAATATGAAACCCAGCGGCGGCAAAATTATTACCCTTTTGGGAGCTGAGGGTGGTGGGCGCGACAGCGCTAAACGCCCCGATATGGGTAAGATATGCTCCAAGGGCTCAGACATAGTAATACTTAGTAATGTTGATCCTTACGAGGACGACCCCGATACAATTATCAATGATATTAAGGTCGGTGCACTCCAGGCTGGCGCCGTTGAGAATCAAAGTATGTTTATTGTGCCAGATAGACGCAAGGGCATACGACAGGCGCTAAAGCTAGCCCAAAAGGATGATTTAGTTTTAATCACTGGTAAGGGTAGTGAGCAATCAATAGTAATTGATGGTAAATCTTCGCCTTGGGATGACAGAAAAGTTGTCCGCGAAGAACTCGCTAAACTTTAAGTTTTTTTGCTTAAACCATTTAGCGCAGCTGGGCACAGGCCCGAATGCTTTTTATCGCAGTCCTTACAGCAAATAAATAGCTGGTGACAATCGGGTTTAGCACAATCAATGTAGCAATCGCTAGATTTTTGACAATGCGCACATTTGCCCAGTACTTCCTGCCCGCTCTCGGTATCGCCATTGGTTATCATACGCTCATCAAAAACAAAGTTTTTGCCCCTAAAGTAGCCGTCGGGATACTGCTCGAGGTACTTTGCTATGCCACCTTGAAGCTGGTAAACATCACTAAAACCCTCTTCGGCAAGTAGCGCTGTGGCTTTTTCGCAGCGGATTCCGCCGGTGCAGTAAGTAACGACTTTTTTGGTTTTATCAATCTTCAGGTTTTTGATTTTTTCTGGTAGCTCATAAAACTTTACCGTGTCGGGCTGTATCGCACCATCAAACCGCCCAACCTCGTATTCATAATTATTACGCATATCTACTACCGCCATATCTTCGCCCTTTTCAAATAGCTGATGCATTGCTTTAGGCGTTAGGTACTGGCCGGTTTTTTTCATATCGACCTTTTTGCCAAGCGTCACTATCTCAGGCCGGTACTTTACTATCAGTTTTGCAAAAGGCAGCTTGCCGGCAGTAGAGCGCTTAAATGTAATCGCCTTGAAATACGGATGCTCGTTCATATACTCAACGTACTGCCGTAATTGAGTGCTAGTGCCAGCCACCGTGCCATTAATGCCCTCCTCGCTAATTATGATACGGCCCTTGAGGCCAACGCCATTACAGACCAATTTATGCTGAATAGTCTCAAATTTTGGGTCAGCGATAGCTACGAATTTATAATAAAGTAGAACAAAAATGTTACTCGACATATTCTGGATTATAACAATAAATAACTTTTTTTTCCAAATTAATTATCCTTGCACTTAAACAAAATGTCTGATAAAACTATTATGATGCTCGTCAATATTCCCGACCATAAGGAGAGGCATGGCACTTGATTTACAAAACAGGCTTTTTGAGCTTCCTGATATCAGACTAGCGTGCGGTTATCGGAGGGCGCTACTCAAGCTCAGCGGTGAAGCCCTAATGGGCAACCAAGAATCCGGCATTGATGCTGATGTTATGAGAAGATTTGCCCAAGAAATCGTGATTGCTCGTCAGGACCTCGATGTCGAACTAGCCATTGTAGTTGGAGGGGGCAATTTCTGGAGGGGTAAACAACACCCCGAGATGGACCGCAACCAAGCTGACTTTGCTGGCATGCTGGCAACAGTTATCAATGGTCTATGCTTGCAGGACCATCTTGAAAAACTCAATCAACCAACTCGAGTTATGTCAGCAATTAGCATGGAGAAGGTTGCAGAACCCTATATTCGTCGGCGTGCAATCAGACACCTCGAAAAAGGTAGAGTCGTAATCTTGGCTGGAGGCACTGGTAACCCAACCTTCACGACCGACACGGCTGCAGCACTTCGTTCCGTCGAAATAGAAGCCGAAGTACTGCTAATGGCCAAAAATGGTGTGAACGGAGTTTACTCTGATGACCCCAAAACAAACCCCGATGCGGTTCGATATGAGGAGTTAACTTACCTAGACATCATCAATGATGACCTAAAGGTTATGGACCCCACGGCCGCAACCCATGCCATGGAGAACCACCTACCGATTGTCGTCTTTGACGGTCTGCGGATAGGCGGGCTTGAAGAAGCTCTCATTAACCCCTACTCGGGCACTGTTATTAAATAGTTCCCTAGGGACTATACTGGTCGCTTGCAATCCATGCAGGCGGCTATTTATTTATAATTAAGATTTACGACGGCGTTTTTTGATAACGAAAGTTGTGAAAGCTATAATAGCAATAAAATAAATTCCGAGTACCAATAGTAGAGCAGAATCAGAAAGAACCGAGGCAAAAGGTAAAATAAAAACCAATGCTAGCCCAAAAATAAGTAGCCCGATGATAACGTCTCCAAAAGCTCCAGCCTGGTAGTCTTCGTGGGGCTTTTCATACCCTGAGGAGTTATGGGTGCTATGGACCTTTTGATGTTCATGTTTGGCGTGGCTATTTTTACTCATTGTTCTCCTTGTTATTTTATGAATATATTCTAACTCTTTTTTAGGATTAATTCTATCTTATCGAGTGCCTCTTGGGCCGAGTGAGTCTCCATTAGTTTGGCCCGAACTTTGGCCGAACCGTCGAAGCCATTAATATAGAGCTTGAAGAATTTCTTGAGTGGCTCAAACGATTTGCTATCTCCCCAAGTCTTTTGATACAACTCGATATGCTCCACCAAGATACCCAGCATTTCGGCCAGACTATGCTGTTTTTGAATTTCGTCGAATACAAATAAATTATAAAATATGCCCCGACCAATCATAATTCCATCAACACCGGTTTGTTTGGCTCTGGCTTGGGCCTCTGCTCTGGTGAGGACATCGCCATTACCAATTATGACTGTATTGGGCGAAATCTTATCGCGCAGTGCGACGGCCTTTGTTACTTCACCCCAATGAGCTGGTACTTTACTCATTTCTTTTTTGGTGCGACCATGTACGGTTATGGCATCTAGCTTTTGAGCTAACAAAAACCCAATCCAATTTTCAGTATCGATAGTATTAAAACCAATCCGTGTTTTGACGCTAACTGGAATCTGACCCTTAACTCCTTTGATAGTCGCGGCGATGACCTCACCAGCTAGTACGTGGTTTTGAATCATTGCACTGCAAGCACCTTTTTTGATCATATCTTTTACGGGACAGCCCATATTAATATCAATGCCAGCAAAGCCCATCGCAACCAAGTCCTGGGCCATAGTAAAATAGTTGTCAGGATTAATACCCCAAATCTGTGCAATTACCGGGCCTTCGCTAGGATTCAAACGCAGCCGCGTCTTAATGGCTTCTTTGCCAGGGCTACAATAGCCGTCGGCATTGGCGAATTCGGTCATCATCAAATCAGCCGGCGCATGCTTGGCGACTATTTGTCTAAAAACCGTGTC
>CALRDO010000012.1 GCA_943354915.1 Patescibacteria group bacterium UBA4664 | reverse complement strand
TGTTCATCCATTGAACAGAAAGGTATTCATGACATATAAATCTTTTTCTGCTTCTCGTTCTAGACGAGGCGGAAACCAATCGCGGTCCTTTGGCTCAAATAACCGAGGCAATAACCGCAGAAATAACCGGGGTAAGGCTTACATTGACCCCACTAAATACATCAATAAAGCAGTCGAGCAGATCGACAGGGTTGAGTTTGTGCCAGTTCACAAATTTAGCGACTTCGGTTTTGTAGCCGATTTGCAGGCCAATATCACCAAAAAAGGCCACGAGTTCCCAACTTCTGTTCAGGACGGCGCCATTAAGCCCATCCTCGAAGGCCGAGATGTAATTGGCCTAGCCAATACCGGTACCGGCAAAACTGCCGCTTTTGTACTACCTATTATTAATCGACTCAAAACTAATCCTGGCCAAAAGGCCGTGCTTATTATGGCACCGACCCGAGAACTAGCGATGCAAATCGACGAAGAGTTCAAATCGTTTGCTACAAACCTTAATCTTTACTCGGCACTATGTGTTGGTGGGGTTAATATGCAAAAGCAAATCCGCGATTTGCGCCGTCGCCCTCAATTCATTATTGGTACACCAGGCCGATTAAAAGACCTGATGCAAAAACGCGAGCTGAAGCTGCAATTTGTAACCACTTTGGTACTCGACGAAGCCGACCGCATGCTCGATATGGGATTTTTGCCTGATATCAAAGAAATCTTGGCCGAGCTACCTAATGAGCGTCAGTCACTTTGCTTTAGTGCTACTATTACTCCGCAAATTCAGTATTTGCTCGACTCGATGCTTAAAGACCCGGTTACTGTCTCTGTCCGTACTCACGAAACTAACGAACACATCGAGCAGGGTGTAGTTCGAGCTAGCTCCAAAGAAGCCAAGATTCAGATCCTAAATGATCTGTTGCGCACCGAAGATTTCGAAAAGGTTTTGGTGTTTGGCGAAACCAAATTTGGCGTGCAGAGGCTTGCCGATAGTCTTACTAGAGCTGGGCTGCCAGCAGAAGCTATCCATGGCAATAAAAGCCAACCCCAGCGCCAACGCGCCCTGAAATCCTTTAAGGATGGTAAGGTTGGTATTTTGGTAGCAACTGATGTTGCCGCCAGAGGCCTCGACATCCCTAATGTCAGCCATGTCATCAACTTCGATCAGCCTAATAACTACGAAGACTACATTCATCGCATTGGCCGAACCGGTCGAGCTGGAAAAATGGGCAAGGCCCTGACTTTTATCGCTGGGTAATTAGTACTAACAGGTATGGTATAATATCCTCTATGAATAAAAAACGATTAGTATTTGATATTGAAATGGTTGGCGAGGATTTTGATAAATTCGACAAAGCAACCGTTAAGGATTTAACTAAGAATTTACCAGATCCTAAAAAAGACCCACTAGGTTACGAAAAATCCATGCAAGACCTTAAGAGGAATTTAGTATTTAGCCCATTAACCGGCAAGATTGTTGCTATTGGCGTTTATGATGTTGATGAGCAAAAAGGCGCGGTGTACTATGATACCAACGGCAAAAAGGCCAAGGATACCGAAATCAAGGGCATTAAATATGTTGCAATGAATGAGGCTGAGATGCTAACGAAGTTTTGGGGAATCGCCGAAATCACCGATGAGTTTATTAGCTTTTTTGGGCGCCGTGCCGATGTGCCCTATATGATGATCCGCTCGGCAGTACATGGTATTCGACCCAGTAAGGATCTTGTCAGCAACCGCTACAACTCAGCTGGTTTCAGAGGAGCCACCCACCACGATTTATTTGACCTACTGACCTTTTACGGCGGAGCAATGTTTAAGGGTAGCTTGCACCGCTGGTGCCGAGCCTTTGGCATTCAGAGTCCTAAAGAATCTGGTATGGACGGCAGTGATGTCGGACCAGCCTACGCCACCGGCAAATACCTAGACATCGCCAAGTATAATGCCGAAGATCTGTTTGCTACCTCAAAATTATTTCACTATTGGGATCAGTACCTGCGACCTAAAAATTAACTTTTAAAGTTAGGAGCTCACGATGGGACTAAAAGTAACCGATAATGCGCCAGATTTTGACCTGCCAGACCAATTTGGAAAAAATCATAAACTCCAAGACCTCAAGGGCAAGACTACCTTGGTATATTTTTATCCCCGCGACGAAACGCCTGGCTGTACAGCTCAAGCTTGTGCGCTAAGAGACAATTTTGCCGAGCTTCAGTCTAAGGGTATGGGTGTAATTGGTGTCAGCAAAGACGACACCGCCAGCCATAGTAAGTTTGCCACTAAGCACCAACTGAGCTTCCCAATTTTAGCCGACACCGAGCATAAAATGATTGCGGCTTACGGCTCGTGGCAGGAGCGCAGTTTGTATGGGCACAAATTTCTTGGCACCGTTCGGTCGGCTGTAATTATCGGCCCAGACTTAAAGATAGCCGCCGCTTGGCCAAAGCTTGCACCCCTAAAAACCGTCCCAGAAGTCAATAAATGGCTCCAGGCCAAAGATCAGGGAGTGGAGTAGAGTAGTGATTATATTTTGGTTAATATTGATAGTTCTTTTTGCATCATTTGGTTTAATAGTTTTCTTGGGTGCGCCATTTGTACCAACCAAGTCGAGTGACATCGACAAAATTTTCGGTAAGCTCAAGATTCGCAAAGGCGCCCTGGTAGTAGATTTGGGTAGTGGCGATGGACGTATTTTGCTCTCAGCTGTCCGGCACGGCTATAAGGCGCTCGGCTACGAGCTAAATCCGTTTTTGGTAATAATTTCGCGTCTGCGCCTCAGAAAACAGCCTGATGCCAAAATAGTCATAGGCGACTATTGGCGCGGCGATGTCGCCAAGGCTAATGTGGTTTTTGTATTTAGCGCCTCGCCCTTTATGGCTCGTCTGTATGACAAGCTCAAAGCCGAGCTTAAGCCTGGCGCAATGGTCATCTCTTATGGTTTTAGTTTTGAGGGAATTAAGATTGACCAAAAAATCGGTTCTGCCAATATCTATCAGTTTTGAGCTGATGGCATGGTTGTAGTATAATCAAGGCTATGATTGAAGTAAAGCCATTAAAATACAAATCCTTGCCCGGTCTATCCGAACGCCAACTCAGCGAGCACCACGATGTCTTGTACGCCGGCTATGTCAAAAAGTACAACGAGATTACCGAAAAGCTTCAGGCTACCAGCCTAGACGGTGCCAACGGTACCTATAGTGAGCTGCGCGAGCTTCAGCTCGAAAAAAGCTTCGCCCTCAATGGCGCGCTACTGCACGAGTATTATTTCGACAACATGACCGACCAGAGCCAAATTTGTAGCGGCCAAATCAAGCAGCTAATTGAGGCTAAGTGGGGCAGCGTTGAAGCCTGGGCCGACCAGTTCGCTGCGATGGGGCTTTGCTCGCGTGGCTGGGTGATACTCGGCTATAACGCCGATACCAACTCACTCGACAGCTACCAGTGCGATATTCACAATCAAGGCGGTATCTGGAACACCAAACCACTGCTGGTGATGGATGTATATGAGCACGCCTACTTCTTAGATTACGCCACCACCCGCAAGGATTACATCACGGCATTTATGCCGTTGATAGATTGGGCAGTGGTCAACCAAAGAACCGCCCAAGCAGTCGGACCAACCAAGAATTAGATTAAAAAAAAATAATTAAAAATGAATTTTAAAAGGAGAAACCAATGTTAAGACTAAACCAACCGGCTCCAGACTTTAAACTCCCGGCCTACCAAAAAGGCCTTAAGGACGACTACCGCGACCTCAGTCTGAAAGAATTCAAGGGCAAATGGATTATTTTGTTTTTTTACCCGCGCGACTTTACTTTTGTATGCCCAACCGAAATTGAGGGTTTCGCAAAAATGGAAAAGGATTTCGAAAAAATTAACACCCAAATATTGGCAGCCAGCACCGACAGCGTACAATCACACAAGGCTTGGTACGAGCGAGACCTAAAAGATGTTGGTTTTCCAATTGTAGCCGATACGGCCCACACTTTAACGCGAGCTTACGAAATACTCAAAGAAGATAGCGGAGAAGCCGAGCGCGGAACTTTTATTATTGATCCCGAAGGCAATCTGCGTTATGTCGTAATGTCTGATGACAACGTCGGCAGAAGCGTCGAGGAAACAATGCGCGTCGTTAGGGCCCTCCAGACTGGTGGACTTTGCCCGGTCGATTGGGAGCCAGGCGATGCTAATCTGCAAAAGGTATAACAATGGAAGCTAATAACCCACTTAACAACCCTACGCCAGCTCCATCTGGGCCAAGCCTACCTAACCCCAGTGCCTTTAATTTAACTCCACCGACCCAAAAGAAGACAGGGCTGATACTAGCAATTGGGTTTGGCATTGGTATTGTCGTTTTGCTCCTAGTGGCCTTAGTAGTGCTATCAACAAAGAATAATAAAGCTAAGCAGACCGACCTAGATAGTCAGTATAAAAAGGGTTATGAGGTTGGCGCCGATGAACAAAAAACTATCTCTAACAATGAACTTTTAGCTCAAGCCTATATTTATAAGTCACCACCAGAGTTCGGTAGTTTTGAAATACCTATCCCCAAGCTTTGGAGCTGGGCTGTTGAGCCTAAGCCTACCGATGGCACTATCATAGGCTATGCAGACCCTAACTATATCGATCTAGAATCTAATTTTCATAAGTTCAATATTCAATTGAAAAGGGCTGATTATGATAAGGTCATTAAGGAGTATAATGATAAAACTAAAAAAATAGGCAGTAATATCAAAGCTACAGATTTCACGGTGTCGGGCATTACCGGCCGAAAGTACGTTGGCACCATTGATGATAAAAATAAGCAAAAGAGTGAGGTAGTGATTATTCCGCTGCGCGAAAAAATTATGATTTTTAGCACAGATGACGCCGATAATTATGGCGCTATCTTCGAGGGAATACTCAAAGGCACAACACTAGTACCTTAAGTATCTTATGCTTGCCCTCATAGCTAGCATGCCTATAAGATTGTAGGTATGCTGTTTGACTATAACTATTTTAATTTTGTTCTGGCAGAATTAGTCGGCCGCATAGCCTCTGACCAACTCATTATTGAAGATACTCTAAAGCCCCGCCCAGCCTGTAAGCTTAGCTCGAAATTAATAAAATCACTCTCAAAGCGTAATAAATTTAATGTTGACCTGCTAAGTCAACTGGTGTTTATCGGTAGGGAAATAGACGATTTTGATATTAAGACAGCTAACCTGCTAGAAGCCATTATATTGGCTAAGTCGGCCCTACAGGCTGTTGATATCAAGCTTAATACCAGCCGGGTTAAGCCACTAGTGGATGTGATAGGGGAAGCAAGGGTCTTATCTGCAATTATACGTATGACCCTAGATATAATAATTCTCGATGATCTATCAATTAGCGAGCTAGAGATGTCCTTAAGGCGCAGAGGAGATTTTGTAACTCTACGCATTGCTGCTCCCAAAATAGCTACTACTGCTAGTTTCACAAAAGATATCCTAGAATTTATTGATAAACTTATCAAGAATTATGGCGGTAGCATAAAATTTGTTAATTCTGCCAGCCAGCGCCTAGTGTTTATTCGCATGAGATTGTCTAATCAGATACCACTCCTGTACAATAAAAAGATATGAGCCAATCTGTATTGATAGTTGAAGATGATAGATTATTGGCAGAGGTTTATCAAAAATCTCTACGAGCTGAAGGCATTAAATCTGTTGTGGCGTATGATTTTGCGGACGCCATAGCAAGGTTTAAGCCCAGCCAGCACTGGTTAGTTGTCTTAGATATTATGTTAGCTGATAAAAATGGTTTCGAATTATTAAAGAGCCTGAGGCGACAGCCAGGGGGTAACAGTTTCGCGGTATTGGTAGTTAGCGGTATGGCCACCAATGAGCTGAGTATTAACAAAGAAGTGATGGTTGCCCTAAATATTATTGGTGTCTATACCAAGAGTCAGTTTTCGATAGCGCAGTTTGTGCAGCTAGTAAAATCTCGTAGCAGGCAAATGTGAAACAGCTAGAAATCACTGGCTTTATAGTGGGGCGCAAAAGCCTCAAGGATACCGATAAGATAATCACGGTGTTCTCTAAAGAGCAGGGGAAAATTAGTTTTATTGCTAAGGGGATTAAAAGACCAACTGCTAAATTACAGTCACATATGGAGCCATTAGTAGAAACTAAATTTCGGGTTTTAGCCAGCACTAAGCTGCCGATAGTGGTAGCTGCCAGGGCGATTGGCAAGAACCGCTATAGCTCAAAGACCATAGAGATTAATATTAGTGGCCTACTACTGACTGAAGTTGTAGAGATGGTAACAGTCGAACAAATGCCCAATGCCGTGCTTTACCGTACTTATAGGCAGTCTTTAGCTGATATTGCTTCATCCAGCAAGACATCATTAATGCTGGGCTATGCACTTTTGGGCATTATGCAGGCATCTGGGATTGCACCTAATATTCAATTGCGAGAGGGGGTCAGCCGATATTATTTTAATTTTTCAGAAGGTTCTTTAGACAGTTCAAGGGTAGGCCACGACAGCACGATTATGAACACTCAAGTGGCTAAGCTCTGGAAAGTTTGCTTAGAGCACCACAAGTCAACAGTTAGAAGGCTAGATGTTAATGATCAAATATTGTCAGAGTCACTCAATTTGTTACTAGATTTCTTGCAGTATAGCTTAGGGCGCAAGATTAAAGCAGTTAAGGTCTTGAGTACAAGCACAAACCTTTTGCAGGCTGGTAGGTAGCTAAGGTATAATAAAAACATGAAGCAAAAGGACAATAAAACCTCAAAATTATCTGTAGACGAGTTAACTAGTTACGCCAAGAGGCGTGGCTTTGTGTTTCAGGCTAGTGAAATATACGGCGGGTTATCTGGTTTTTGGGATTACGGTCCTTATGGCGTGGAACTTATTAACAACCTTAAACAGGCCTGGTGGAAGACCTTTGTATATAATAATTTTAATATCTTTGGTTTAGATAGCGCTATAATTCAAAATCCAAAACTATGGGAGGCAAGTGGGCACGTGGCTGGTTTTGTTGACCCTATGATTGACTGTAAGAAGTGTCAGCATCGCTTTAGGGCCGATCATGTTGCTGGCACTGAGAGTGCCAACCTCAAAGAGCTAGAAACTGCGATACTAGACAAAGCTTGCCCGCAGTGTGATGCCAAGGGCGCCTTTACTAAACCTAGGCAATTCAATATGATGCTTACAACCCATGTTGGGCCAGCAGAGGATGATGCCACCCTAACTTATCTGCGCCCCGAAACAGCAGGGAGTATTTATACCAATTATGAAAACGTACGCGAAACTGTTCGTGGCAAAATTCCTTTTGGGATAGCGCAAATTGGTAAGGCTTTTCGCAATGAGATTACTCCTAGAGATTTTCTTTTCCGTACGCGGGAGCTGGAGCAGATGGAAATGCAGTATTTTATCAACCCCAATACTAGCAAGAAGGAGTATGAGCAGTGGCGTGAATATACCTGGAAATTTTTGACTGAAGTCGTGGGCCTTAATAAATCTAACATGAGCTGGCATCAGCATGGTGAGGGCGAAAAAGCTCACTATGCGTCAGCTGCACATGATGTTTATTATAATTTCCCACATGGCAATAAGGAGCTGGCTGGTATCCATGATAGGTCTAGCTATGACCTAAAGAGCCATAGCAAGGCGAGCGGCAAAGACCTTAGCTATTTTGACGATTCAACCAATAAGCGTTATGTTCCTCACGTTATAGAGTCTTCAATGGGCGTAGGGCGGCTATTTATCGCCGCATTAACGGAGGCCTATACCGTTGAGCAGGTTAATGGTGAGGAAAGGATAGTACTTAAATTAAAACCCCAGCTAGCCCCTGTGAAGGTAGCTATTTTGCCACTCAGCAAAAAATTAGAACTTTCTAAGTTAGCAAAAAGTATATTCACTGATGTCGCTGGTGAGTACAATGTTGAGTACGATGAGACCCAATCTATTGGCAAGCGCTATCGCCGTCAAGACGAAATTGGTACACCCTACTGCGTTACGATAGATTTTGATAGTATTCAGGACCAAGCTGTGACCCTCCGTGAACGCGACACCATGGGGCAAGAGCGCATCAAGATTAGTGAGCTCAAAGCTTGCCTCGCAAAAAAACTTGCCAGCTAGCTATTTAGACCTTAAAAATTAGCCCGATTACTAGGCCGATACCGGTTGCGATACCGCCTATTATCAAGACTTCAACTGCACCCCTGAGGCGACTTTTATGAGTTAGTTTGCCTTTTAATATCCCTAGGGATGTTAACCCAATCAGGGCTAGACCAATACTGACCGGGATAGCTCCCATGTAGGGCCATATTAGGTACGGCAATAATAGCATTACGCCAACTACAATATATGCAACAAAAATTAAGAGGGCACTAATTAGAGGGTTAGCTGGTAGTTTTTCTTTTATAACAGCCTCCTCGGTCTCTTCGCTGATAAATTCGCTAGCTGCCATTGATGTTGATGATACGGCGATAATTACTAGCGCAGTTAATAGTATCAATGATTTATTTCCGGCACCTATCGCTACGCCAGCTAGGGCGCCTGTTGTTGATATTAAGCTATCTTCAATGCCGAAAAACAAACTATGGATGTAACCACCAGATATTTTTTTGTTATGTCTCATCTTTATATTATAGCAAATTTTTTTAGTGTGGGTAATTCGTTTTTTGTTCGCTTAATTGCCCAGGATTATCGCTCAATAAAACATTAAAAAACTACACCAAAACCCTTTACAGTGGGTATTATACTAAGGTATACTTGTCTTAGTGGGTAAAAGTGGGTAACAAAAAGAGCAACAATGGATTACTTCGAACGAAAATTAGATGAGAAAAACAGGCTTACAATTCCCAGTGAATTGCAAAGCGAACTAGGCAACGAAGTAGTAGTTACACCAGGTTTCGGCCACTATCTGCACCTTTATTCCAAAATTGTTTGGGATGGCGAGATGGAAGATGCTTTACTGGGTGACATTCTAGATGAGGCTAAAGCTGATTTGAATGTTAAATTCCGTATCGGCAAGTCTACCTCAAAGCTTGATTCTAAACAGGGAAGAGTTACTTTAGAAGCCCACCAGATGGCTCTACTAGGGAATGTGCGTAATGTTGTGCTGGCTCGTGCCGGCAAGTATTGGCGCATTATACCCAAGTAGATTTATTCGGTGGACTTATAAACAAAGCCTGATCCTTAACAAAAATAAAAATTAAAACACAAAGTCAACTATTCGGCAGTCAGTGAGCGTTTCTGGAGGGTGACGCTTAAATAAAGACCCTAGCATCTTATGAGAAAATATAAAACTCCACCTCACAAACTATCTCACAAACTAAACAAGGACTTATCTAAGTCCTTACCACATAATAGTTCAGGCGCCATTCAAGGCCCTGATCTTATTAACCAAAAAACAAAAATAAAAATAAACAGCTGGCTGCTGGATAGGTGACCTTGACAATGAAATTACATAAACCAGTATTGTTAGAAGAAACTATCAAACTACTAGATATCAAGAGTGGCGAGGTAGTTATCGATTTAACAGCAGGATACGGAGGACACGCCGAGGAGATCTTAGGTCTCCTGGGGGTTAGTGGCCGATTAATCTTAGTCGATAGAGACCTAGAGGCAATTAGCGCGTTGAGAAGTAAGTTTCAGGCTTACTCTAATGTAGAATTCCTACATAGCAACTTCCTAGACTTGAATTGGGGTAAAGTTGGTAAAGCTGATAGGATTTTGATGGATTTAGGGGTATCATCCCCTCAACTCGATCAGCCACAGCGAGGCTTTAGCTTCAATAAAGAAGCCAAGCTAGACATGAGAATGGATCAAAGCCAAGCTTTAAGCGCGAGCCAAGTAGTTAATGAGTACAGCGAGGAAGAGCTAGCAAACCTAATATACCAATTTGGCGAGGAACCAAGGTCTAGGCAAATAGCTAGGGCAATTGTAAGCCAAAGAGAAGTCTCGCCGATTGAAACTACCAAACAATTAGCCGATATAGTTAGCAAGTGCTTGCCAGCAAATTCTAGAGTCCACCCCGCTACCAGAACCTTTCAGGCCATTAGAATCTTGGTCAACCAAGAACTTGAAAACCTTACTAAGACCCTTCCGCAGGCTACCAGCCACCTTAATGAAAATGGCCGGTTGGCGGTTATCAGCTTCCATAGCCTTGAAGATAGAATAGTAAAACAGTATTTTAAGGCAATCGTGACGCCCGTCAAAGACATAGTAACTGGCAATGTAATATCTTCACCAAACTTTAGGCTGGTTAATAAGAAGCCTATTAAGGGATCAATTAACGATAACAACCCGCGGGCTCGTAGTGCTAAATTACGACTCGTCGAAAAAATAAAATAAATAAAAATAAAAAGGAGTCTATACCATGAGTATCAAAGTCAAAGATCAATCTCCCCGCGCTCGAAAATTAAAAGTACGCATAGTTAAATAGTTCAAGTTAAAAAAAATAAAAAAAGGAGCCTTTCGGAATGTCTACAGCAGCAATGTCATTGCGCAAAAATCAGAATATAGTTAGGAACAAAATCAAAATTCAGTCTGGGCCAATTACTGCAGTGCTGATGTTGGTAATGCTAGTGGTATTGCTAGGATTGATGTATCTTAATCAAGTGACTAAAACATCAACTTTCAATTACAAAATATCTAATCTCGAGCGTAAGCAGAGTGGGCTACAAGTTACTAAGGATAATCTGAGCATAGATGCCGCACGCCTGCAGTCAATTGCTGTGGCTAAGCAAGCTGCCGAGTCCGCAAAGTTAGAACCGATTAAAACCGTTTCCTACACGACTGCTCGCTAGGCTTGCTAAATGCCAGATAGCGATCATTTAGAGAAAATACCAAATAGGCGCATCACATATTTAGTAGTGTTGATGTGTTTTTTGGCTTTGGCGGTGGTAGCGAGGTTAGTTTATGTCCAGCTATTTAGGCACCAATCGTATCTAGAAAAGGCTAATGCTCAGCAATCACGTAAATTTACTATTGAAGCTCGTAGGGGGCAGATATTTGTCAATGATGGCAACGGCGAGCTCTATCCGGTTGCTCTTAACCAGCAATTATTTTTACTAGCGGCCGACCCAGCATTTATTGTTAACCCGCGCGAGACCCTAGCCAAGCTTAGCAAGTACATAAGCCAACCAGAGGATGGCGATTTACTCGCTAAGATTAGCAACAAGGATAATAGATATTTAGTTCTCAAGAAGAGCTTGAGTTTGCAGGATGCCGAAGCAATCAAGACCCTAAAAATTCCTGGTATTATTCTCCCTCCGCAAGATGGACGCAACTATCCTGAAGGGGAGCTGTTCTCGCATATTACAGGGTATGTTAATAATGATGGGGTAGGGCAATATGGCATTGAAGAGTTTTTTAACGACTCATTATCTGGGGTAGATGGTATTAGTAGGGCTATCACCGATTCGCTTGGCGTGCCAATTACATCCAATGAGAATACCATTATTACACCGGGGAACGGTAGCGATTTGGTGTTAACAATAGATAGGAATGTTCAGCAGATGGCTGCCCAGGCGATTACCACGGCAGTTAAAAACAACAAGGCTGAGTCTGGTAGCATTATTGTTATGGACCCAAAAACTGGAGCTATCAGGGCAATGGCTAACTATCCGAGCTACGACCCCAATAACTATCAGTTAGTAGGTACAGGTAGTTACCAGAAGTTTATCAATAGCTCTATTACTAATCTTTTTGAACCTGGCTCAGGCTTTAAGGTCATTACAATGGCGGCTGGGCTAGATAGTGGCAAGGTTCAGTCAAGTACTAAGTATGAAGATACTGGTGAAGTTAAGATAGACGACCGGACAATTAACAATGCTGACAATAAGAAATTCGGCATATCAACCATGTCGGATGTTATCCAAAAGTCAATAAATACAGGTGTCGTCTTTGTTCTAAAGCAACTCGGTACAGACCCAGACAAGATTACCCTGAAAGGCAAGGAAATATTCTATGACTACATCAAACGATTTGGTTTTGGCGAACGCACAGGCATCGAATTGTCGGGTGAGTCCAAGGGTTATATCAAAAAACCAGATACCTACAATGTGGATTATGCCAATATGAGCTTTGGGCAAGGGCTTTCAGCTACTAGCCTGCAGCTGATAAATTCGGTATCAGCCATAGCCAACGGAGGCACACTTTATAAACCCTACATAGTAGAACGAGAGATAAAAGCCAATGGGGAGGTTAAGCAGACTAAACCGGAGGCCATTAGGAACAATGTCGTTAGCACCCAATCCGCCGCGACATTGTCCGAGATGTTAAAGCAGGTCGTAGCGCATGGTTCAGGCTGGCCAACGCGCACGGCAGGATATTCGATAGGGGGCAAGACAGGTACGGCACAGGTTCCAAGATCAGATGGCAAGGGCTATGAAGAAGATTTAAATATTGGTAGCTTTGTTGGCTTTGCACCTATCGAGGATCCTAAGTTTGTGATCCTAGTTAGAGTTGATTATCCAAAAGCCGAGGGATTCGCCGAAAAAACCGCTGTCCCAGCATTCGCCGAAGTAGCCCGACAGCTATTTATATATTATCAGATAGCCCCGAGTGGGAATTAAGGGTATTTTTTGCTAAAATAGAGTAACACTATGACAGAACAACAGCTTATCCAAAATTTTACATTTATACTAATCCAAGCCTCGCTTGCTTTTGGTGTGGCGATTGTGTTAACGCCAATTTATACATTCTTTGCTTTTCGTTTGCAGCTCTGGAAAAAAATCCGAGAAACTACTACCACTGGCGAAAAGGCTAAGGTCTTTACAAGCCTTCATGCCGAGAAACACAAGCGCAATATTCCAACTATGGCCGGGGTTGTGATGGTCATAGCAATAACTATAGTAACCGTACTATTAAATCTTTCGCGGTCGCAAACCTACTTGCCAATCTTTGGTTTGCTAGCTGCTGGTTCAATTGGCTTATTAGATGACATTATAAATATTCGTGGGTCTGGAAAGGGAGTTGCAGGCTTAAAATCAACCATTAAGTTCTTATTGATACTATTAATAGCTGTGGCTGGTGCCTTATACTTTTATTTTAAGCTCAATTATAGTGTTATACACATTCCAGCAATTGGGAATTTCGAAATAGGCATTTTGTACATCCCACTATTTATATTAGTGATTGTTTCGACTGCTAATGCTGTTAACATCACCGACGGCCTCGACGGTCTATCTGGCGGTTTATTATCTATTGCCTTTGGCGCATTTGCTATTATTGCCCTTGCCCAGGGGCATATTGGGATAGCTGGTTTCTGTATGGCGACAGTCGGTGCAGTGCTCGCCTATACTTGGTTTAATATATTTCCAGCTAGATTTTTTATGGGTGATGTTGGGTCATTTGCACTAGGCACTGCACTTGGGGTAATTGCGATGCTTACCAATTCTGTTTTTGTCTTACCGATTATTGGCTTGGTCTTTGTTGCCGAAGCTGGCTCCAGCGTGGTTCAGATATTATCTAAAAAGATATTTAAACGTAAAATATTTATTTCAGCTCCACTACATCACCACTTAGAAGCTACAGGGTGGCCAGAAACCAAAATTACTATGCGGTTTTGGGTAATCGGAGTAGTCTGCGCCGGTATTGGCGTCATGATTGGGCTGGTTGGCGGAGGCTAACAAGATATGGAACAGCGTCAAAAACAAAAAAGAGCTATATTTTATAAACACCGACCTGACTACTTGATTACAGTTTTAGTATTTTTCCTAGTGGGAGTTGGCTTGATGCTGATATATTCTACTGGATGGATTGCAGTTTTAAAGCGTACCTCTGGAGTTAGCGAAACAAATAGCTTCTTTATTACTCAACTCATCGGCATGGCAGTAGGAGTAATCGGCTGGTGGGGTGCCAGCAAACTAGATTATCATAATTGGCAGAAGTACGCTACACCAATTTTTATTGCATCTATCGTAATTATGCTTTTAGTATTAATTCCGGGCTTAGCTGTTAGTAGCGGGGGAGCCACCAGGTGGGTTAAGCTCGGCTTCATAGGTTTTCAGCCTGTTGAATTTTTTAAGATTGCAACTATTATTTTTATGGCAGCCTGGCTTGCGAAACACAAGAAGAGTTTGGCGAGACCGCTGAGGGGACTTTTGCCATTTTTAATAATTATCTCTGTAGTGGCACTATTGGTAGTAATAATCCAAAGGGATATGGGGAGCGCGATGGTAATAGCATCCACGATACTAGTAATGTACTTTGTTTCGGGTGCTCCATGGTGGAGTACCGGTATAGCTACATTAGCTCTAGCCGGTGGGGCAGGTATGCTAGCGCTTTTAGCACCATATAGAATAGCAAGACTAATGACCTACCTAAATCAGAGCGAGGATATCGCCGGTACAGGCTACCATATCAATCAGTCATTAATAGCTATTGGTAGCGGAGGCTTGCTAGGCAGAGGTCCAGGCAAGAGCCTGCAAGCTTATGGGTACTTGCCAGAAGCAACCAATGATTCAATTTTTGCAATTATCGGGGAGGAGTTTGGGTTATTGGGAACCTCGCTAATCATTGTAGCTTTTTCATTGCTATTTTGGCGGGGGGTTAGAATTGCTAAATCTGCGCCTGATGATTTTGGTAGACTCCTGGCTACTGGTATAATTTTTTGGATATCATTCCAAGCATTAATAAATATCTCGGCGATGCTTAGTCTGATGCCATTAACTGGCATAACCCTGCCGTTTATTAGCTATGGCGGAACTAGCATTTTGGCTTTGCTCTTGGCAGTCGGGATATTACAAAATATTTCAAAATACACATATAAGGAGGTCTATGATGAAGATCCTAGTGGCAGGAGGCGGAACAGCCGGGCACATATCACCGGTACTGGCCGTCATCGCATCAATTCACAAACTTAAACCAGGCAGCGATATTTTGTTTGTCTGTGCCGGGGGCGAATATGAGACTAGCTTACTCAGGCATAGCGCTATTAGCTATAAGAGTATCCCAGCTGGTAAATATAGAAGATATGGCAGAGGTAAACTTAGGGAAATCATTGATATTAAGACGCAGTCCCAAAATGCCACAGACTTATTCAAAACTGTTAAGGGCTACGCGTATAGCCGTAAGATTATTAAACAATTTAAGCCAGATGTAATTTTTATTAAAGGTGGCTATGTTGGCCTGCCAGTGGGGCTAGCTGCAGCCCACTTAGGTATTCCATATGTTATCCATGAAAGTGATGTGGTAATGGGTAAGGCTAACAAGATATTATCCAAGAGAGCTTCGGCAATTGCTGTAAGTTTCCCTATTAGTGCCTATCAGGACGCTGACCAAAATAAATTATTTTTTACCGGTAATCCAGTCCGCCCCGAATACTATATTTCGGCCGATCAGGGAGCAAAAAGTTTTAATAAACAAAAACCGAACATTATGATCTTTGCTGGTTCGCAGGGGGCCGAGGCAATCAATAGCGTAGTGTTCGAAAATATTGAGTTACTGACAAAAAACTTTAACATTTTGCACATAGCAGGGAGGCAAGGGGTAGAGAGGGCAAGGTTTATGCGCCATAGGTTGCCGCTAGAACAAAAAAGATGCTATGAACCACACGGGTTTTTGACTGAGGAAATGATCGCAGCCTACCATTGGTCTGATATTGTTGTTGCTCGAGGTGGCATGAATTCACTATCTGAAATAGCCGCTTTATCTAAGCCCGCCATTATTATCCCGTTGCCAAGTTCTACCAATAACCACCAGCTCAAGAATGCCCAATATTTAGCTCGACAGGGAGCAGTGAGGCTACTTATGCAAGATCAGTTGCATGGAGTTAGGCTGGCTAATGAGCTATCAAAACTATCCGGCGACCCCAGCTCTATGAATTATCTGGCCAGTACGGTGCATAAATTTTTTAAGCCAAAGGCCTCAATTAGTCTGGCAAAGGTTATATTGTCGGTGGCAAGTGACAATAAAGGTAGTCTAGCTTGAACCGCCGGCAAGTTAAAAGGTCCTATGAGTACACACCAATTAGTCAGTTGGAGTCGAAGCCTAATGGTGGAATTATCAAGAAGCCCACAAAGGTTAGTTGGTGGAAGCTGGCAAGGAAGTTACTTCCATATCTAGCCGTACTCGTAGTTATTATCTGGGTAGTTTTTATCTCCAGTATCTTTCGGATTGATAGGGTAGATGTACAAGGACCGAACACCGAACTTTCCCAGCAGTTATCAGATGAGGTTAATAGATACTTAAGCTCGGCCGTAGTAGGGAAGAACTGGCTTTTCTTAAATGGAGCGGACCTGAAGAACCGACTTCAAAAAACTTTCACAGGTCAGGAATCTATCATAGTAGAAAAGAAATTTCCTAACCGCTTAGCTGTCAAGACTGATGAGCAAAAATCAGGTATTATCTGGCAGACTGCTGGTCATCAGTACGTTATATCTGTCAATGGACAAGTTATGGCTGATACTCAGGGGCAGAACACCCAAGGCCTAGTCGTTTTAACAGATGGGAGTAGCCTACCGGTTAGTATTGGCGATAGAATACTTTCACGAGAATTTATTAGTTTTGCAATCAAGATTGGCGATTATATGAAGCGTAATAATTTAGGGCCCGAGAAAATATATATAACAGATACCACCAAGGAGTTGATAGTTAAGACTTCTGCGGGCTATGAGATAAAATTTAATACATCCGTCGATCCTGAGCTGCAACTTAGGTCTCTTAAGGCAGTCCTTGACCTGCTGAGCTCACAAGGCAAACAGGCTAAGGAGTATATAGACCTACGGGTATCAGGTCGGGCCTTCTATAGGTAGCTAGTATTTTGGCTTAAAATAGCCACCCCTACCTTAAGTTCGGTTTTTGTTTATTGATGATATTTGGTAGCTTGGTAGTTAGTGTTTGGTACTGGGGCACAAACCCGAGCTAAAGGGTATTAAAAATTAGAAAATAGTAGGGGATAAGAATTTAAATTAATTTAGGCCTTAATAATTAGATCTACAACAAATGTCGCAAAAGGTATATTGTGCGACATGTAATATTATCTATCGATTGGTTGTATAGTATAGCTTTTTAGCTTTTGTAAAAGCTAAAGTAGCTCTTGCCCTAGCTTTTGTGTTTGTGGTAGTAGTTGTTATTATTTTGTTTTGAAGGCTGCCCCTTGCCCTTAATGAGATCACTATAACGCCTAGGTTCAACACCACTAATTTCAGGCTTACTTTCATGCGTCGGCTGCTGTGGCTGGGTGTTGCTATTATTAGCAGCTGGCTGACCATTATAGTTATTAGGATTGCTGCTATGCTCTGGTGGCGCTGCCCAATCCGCAATAATCTTCTCAACATCGCCGCGGGAACTCGAATAGTGTTTGCGGGAGTGCTCGATAATCTCAGTAGTATTGTCATGCTCCGGAGCTGGCATATTTAAACTTTGGGCACTAAATGGTATTGATGTTTGTCCATCGATACTCATCGAGACGTAGATATTCCTCTTATCTAAATTAACTAAATCAACTGGCTCAAAGGCAGGCTCAAAATACTTAGATAAATATTGTGCGTCATCGGCCCCTACCCTAAAGGTCACCAGCGACCCGACGTTACCAAAAACTGCGTCTCTAACCTCATCTGGCATCTGCGAGACGTACTGGTTTGCTACCGTCAAGCGCAAGCCGTATTTGCGTGCTTCTGATAAAATCACTGCGAATGATTCGGTCGCGAAGTTTTGGAACTCATCAACATACAAATAAAACGGTCGGCGGTCGTTAATATCCTTTATATCAGACCTGCTCATTGCATCAAGCTGAATTTTAGTGATAATCAGCGAACCTAGGATTGCTGCATTATCCTCACCAATCAGTCCTCTGCTAAGATTAACAATGATAATTTTACCCTCGTCCATAGCTTTGCGCATTGAAAATGAACTTTTAGGTTGGCCAATAATATTGCGCACAATTGGGACGGCCGTGAATGCCCCAACCTTGTTTAATACTGGCTGAACGGCTTCAGCCGCAAACTTATCGTTCCAGCTGGCAAACTCAGTGACCCAAAATGCTTTGACGACAGGATCACTGATATTGGACACGATTATTTTACGGTAGTTTTTGTCTGTTAGCATGCGAGTTATTCCGAGCATTGTAGTGTCTGGTGTTTCTAGTAATGCTAGCAAGGTGAACCTTAAGATATGTTCAAGCCTCGGGCCCCAGCTATCTCCAAACATTTTCTTAAGTACGCCGACTATTTCAGATGCAATATTATTACGCTTATTAATGTCGGTGTATTCCATAGGGTTAAAGCCCACTGGAAAGTCAGCGTCATCGGGGTTAATGTAAATAACATCCTTAATACGGTGCTGAGGGATATAATGCATAATATC
>CALRDO010000011.1 GCA_943354915.1 Patescibacteria group bacterium UBA4664 | reverse complement strand
GTTAAATCCTTCGTGACCGAACTGCGCGAGGTCAATTTTTTTAAGTCCAAGCGGGCATCGATTGAGCGCCAAACCAAGCATCAATCGAACCACTGGCACAGGTACGATGTATTGAGACGGATCATACTTAATGTCGTCTTTTTGGGCATCTACCTGGTGATTATTTGGCAGGCCTACATCGGTACGTATGGCCTAGGTACGGTGGTGCTACTAATTACCCTAGTCTTGCAGGCCGAGTTTCCGCTTTTTGGCAGTAGTTTTATTATTGACGCCCTGCAAAGAGCTAGCTCTGGCAGTAAGGATTATTTTGATGTTATGAATAAAAAAGCCGACATCGTCGATAGTATTGATGCCAAAAAGCTGCGTGTTAAAGACGGCAAGGTTGAGTATCGGGGAGTTGATTTTTCTTACGACGAGAAGGGCAATCGAGTCCTAAATGATATTAGTTTTGTAATCGAGCCTGGCCAGAAGTTAGCCTTGGTTGGAGAGTCGGGCGAGGGCAAAACTACCCTAGCTAACCTGCTGCTGCGCTTTTATGAGCTAGGTAGCGGGCAAGTATTGGTCGATGGCCAGTCGATAGCTGGCGTCACTCAAAAGAGCTTGCGCGAATCGATTGGCGTGGTGTTTCAGGAGCCGCTGCTATTTTCGGGTACGGTGCGCGACAACATCGCCTATAGCAATTCGAAGCTAGCGGACTCCGAAATTATCGCCGGCGCTAAGGCCGCCAATGCCTATGGCTTTATTAAAAAGCTGCCGAGTGGTCTCGATACCGAAATCGGCGAACGCGGAGTAAAACTCAGCGGCGGCCAAAAACAACGCATTGCCATAGCTCGGGCGATTGTCAAAAACCCCAAGATACTAATCCTCGACGAAGCCACCAGCAGCCTCGATAGCAAGGCCGAGCACGAAGTTCAGCTTGCATTAGAGCACCTCATGAAAGACCGCACCACCCTGATTATTGCTCACCGACTCAGTACAATATCTGGTGTCGATACTATAGTTGGCTTAAAAAACGGCCAGGTAGTCGAAGTTGGTTCGCCCGACGAGCTAGCTAAAACAGACGGCATTTATGCCGAGCTTCTGAAGCTCCAGATTCTTGGACAGACCGAAGAAGGCCGTGCCAAGCTCAAAAAATACGATATGGAAAACTAGGTATTTGAATGGTCAATAACCCCCAATCGCAGCGGCCGTACAATGTATTTGATATGATCAATTCCGATAAGCTGGCCCTGCATATGCAGTTTGGTTGCGGTTTTGGCCCCAAGCTAGTGCTTTTGCACGGGCTGGGCGCCTCGGGCCGGTACTGGCTGGCTGCGGCCGATCTACTAAAAGCCAAATACCACATCGCCAGCTACGACCTACTAGGTTTTGGTGGCTCACCCAAGCCAGACGACTTCGAGTATTTTCGTTGGCAACAAGCCGACGCCTTGCGCCAGGCTCTCTGGAACGACAAAATAATTGGCAAAATCAATCTCGTTGGGCATTCTATGGGGGCGCTTGTGGCGCTTGATTTTGCCAAGCGCTATCCGAATAAAATCAATAAGCTGGTGCTAAGTAATATGCCGGTAATGTTATCTAAGGCCGATGGTGAGGCTGTCCGAAAACGCTACGCCGACAAGCTCCCGAAAATTGAAAAATCTTTTAGCCACAAGGCCGAACATCACGGCAAAAATAAAAAAGTAGCCAATCAGCACAAGGTTTTTCAGCACTACGACCTCGCTCGACTCAGCCCCTATGCCTACGCGCAGGCCATTAAAAACTCGCCACGGGATAGGTCTATTCTTGATAATCTCGAGCGACTGACCTTTCCGATATATATCATCAATACCGATAGCGATAAAGCCCTAATACCAACCAACAGTAAGCTACTGGCAGGTAAATTACCAGATGGCCACATCATAAATGCCAAAGGGAGCCACCAGTTTCCGGTGCTCGACCCAAAACGCTTCTGCGAAATAATTAGTACCATTATCTAGACCCTCTGTTGACAGATACCCCGATTGAGTGTATTATTGCGTTCAACCAAAGCCTCGAGACAACAAAGGAGGATGGCTATGGTCGTAGCAACATTTCCAACATGGCTATCCACCATGGAAGAAATAAAAAAGATGTTTTTGGATGACAGAATAGATGGTTTTACAGTTGAGCACGCCTCATATCTGAGCTATGCCCCAACTATAAATTTTTATTCCGTCAGTTCCACGAGGGAGCTCGAGATTATCATCTCGGTTCTACCGAGCATACTCCCTAAGGGGGGTAGCTATCAAATTCATGGCATGGAAACCACCACAATTGGTGTCAAGTTTTTCCGAACTGCCAGAATTAAGTGTATTCCCCCTAACCCGCTCTGATAATAGAGCGGGTTTTTACTTGAATAGTATCTTGTAATCTGGTATTATAGACAAAGCAAAATTAAATTAACGAAACATATTGGTCTTAAACTCCTCCCACTTGGGAATAGCCAATAGAAGAACAAGGAGAAACAACTTTATGGCAGTAGCCAAAAAAACGCCTGTTAAGGCAACATCACCTACCACGAGAACGGTTGACCCATTATTAAAGCAGCTGCTAGAGGCTGGAGCTCATTTTGGGCAGCGCGTCGCTCGCTGGAACCCTAAAATGAAACCATACATTTATGGCGCCAGAGGTGGTGTGCATATTATTGATTTAACTAAAACACACACTCAGCTTTTAGCGGCCGAGAAGTTTGTAGAAGAGATTGCTAAAATCGGCGGAACAGTCTTGTTTGTTGGTACCAAGCGCCAAGCTAGGCCAATCATACAAAAAGCCGCCCAGGACATAGCTATGCCTTATGTCGTCAATAGATGGCTCGGCGGGATGTTGACTAATTTGGAGACTATTCAGACTCGCGTTAGTCGCCTCAAGAAGCTTAGGGCTGATTCAGCCGAAGGCCAGCTAGTTGGTACTAAAAAAGAAAAGGCTGACCTAGAACGGGAAATCGAGAAACTAGGCAACGTCTTTGATGGAATATCTGAAATGCAATCTCTGCCGTCGGTAGTTTTTGTGGCTGACATCTTAAGAGACGACATTGCTATTAGCGAGGCCAACAAGCTTGGCATTGCGACTGTTGCTATTTGCGATACCAATACCAACCCATTGTTAGTAACCTACCCCATTGCCGCTAATGACGATGCCGTGCGTACAATCCAGCTGGTAGTGTCGCATATCGCTGAAGCTACTAAAAAAGGCAATGAACTGTATAGGTCTAAAACGGCCGAAGCCGCAACCAAAGCCGAAGCCGCAACCAAAGCCGAAGCCGCAACCAAAGCCGAGCCGGCTAGCACACCAGCTAAGGAGGAAAAGTAGCTTGAATATTGAGGATATTAAAAAATTACGAGAGGCAACCGGCGCAGGCATGATGGACGCTAAAGCAGCCCTAGAAAAAGCCAATGGTGATTTTGATAAAGCAATTATTGTGCTCCGTAAAAAGGGGCTAGCTAAGGCTGTTAAAAAAGCTGGCCGTGAAGCTACAGTTGGTGTTATTGAGAGCTATGTCCATGGCAACCAAATTGGTGTTTTAGTAGAGGTTAACTGCGAAACCGACTTTGTCGCCAGGACCGATGATTTTAAGCAGTTTACTCGAGATCTAGCAATGCACATTGCAGCCTCGAGCCCTATCTATTTAGGGGTGGAAGAAATTCCAGAGGATGAACTCAATAGCCAGAAAGATGTTATTAAAGAAGCCGCCCAGGCCAGTGGCAAACCTGACTCCCATATTAGCAAGATTATTGATGGTAAATTGGCTAAATGGTACAGCGAAGTTTGCTTGACTCATCAGCCATTTATTAAGGATGCTGACCAAACTATTGAACAGCTCAGGCAGGCCTTGGTGGGGAAATTAGGCGAGAACATTGTTATTAGTCGATTTGTTCGTTTTGAAGTAGGTGGCGCATAGTAGTAGCCTTGAGCTATAATCAATACAACAATGGAAAGCCAACTACTACGCCAAACAGAAAGTAAATTTAATGACACTCTTGATCATTTGCATTCAGAGCTAGCAGGAGTTCGATCGGGCCGAGCTAGTACTGGGTTAGTTGACAGTATTAAGGTCGAGGTCTATGGCCAATCGATGCCCCTTAAAGCTATAGCTACTATCTCTACTCCAGATTCGAAGACCATTCAAATCCAACCCTGGGATCAATCCAACCTGGCCTTTATCGAGAAAGCCCTTACGCAAAATCAAAATTTAGGGCTTAACCCCAGTAATGACGGCAGAGTTGTGCGGGTTACGATACCACCGCTTTCAGAGGAGACCAGAACCCAGCTTGCTAGGGTTATTGCCCAGAAAGCCGAAGCCGGGAATATTAGCTTAAGAAACGCTCGACACGAAGCTATCAATGCTATCAAAACTGCCGAAAAGTCTAAAGCTTTAACTATCGACCAAGCCACTAGATTGCAAAAGGATATCGATAAATTAGCTGAGGCTTACCAAGCCAGAATTCATGAAGTTGCAACGACCAAAGAACAGGAAATAATGTCGGTTTAGTGCCGACAGAGCAACCATGCAGCAAAGTAGTTTACCACGGCATATTGGGTTTATCTTAGATGGTAACCGTCGCTGGGCTAAGGACAATAGCTTGCCGAAATTTGTTGGGCATAAAAAAGGCTACGACAACCTAAAGACAATTGCGCAAGAATGCTTTGATCTAGGTATTGAAGTCGTTTCAGCCTATATTTTTTCTACCGAGAACTGGGATAGAGAGCTAGAGGAAGTCAATTATTTAATGGAGCTGGTACTAAAAGTATTCACTGCTGATTTGAAGGAATTAAATGACAAGGGTATTAAAATAGTCGTTTCGGGCAATTATGAGCGGTTAGATGATAAAATCATTAAGGCTATCGAGGGTGCTACGAAGCAGACAGCAGCCAATACCAAAGGCACCATTAACCTCTGCTTTAACTATGGCGGGCAGGTTGAGATTGCTGATGCTGTGAAAAAAATTGTCAAAAAAGGCATTGCCGTCGATGACATTTCGGTAGCCTTGATACGCGAGAATCTCTACCATCCTGAACTTCCCCCAGTTGATTATATTGTCCGAACTTCTGGCGAGCAGAGACTTAGTAACTTTTTACTGTGGGATAGCGCCTATGCCGAGCTGGAGTTTGTGCCCATATATTGGCCTGATTTTGATAAGCAAGAGCTGGTAAAAGTCTTGGCCAGCTATACTAAACGGCTGCGGAGATTCGGCAAATGATACTAACAATTGCACTAGTAATTATTCTATTCTCATTATTAGTTATTGCCCATGAACTAGGACACTTTATGGTGGCACGTCGTAACGGGGTTAAGGTTGACGAATTTGGCCTTGGTTTCCCGCCAAAGCTATTTGGCAAAACCGTCAATGGTACACTATATAGCTTAAATTTATTTTTATTTGGTGGCTTTGTACGACTGAAGGGTGAGGATCAGGCTGACAAAGCTCAAGACAGCCTGTCGGCTCAATCCTATAGAGTTAAATCTAAAATAGTTTTAGCTGGAGTGGCAGTTAATTTTTCGATAGCCTACTTTATTATATTGCTGTTGATGGTTTTTGGTATGCCTTCTATACTGCCTTCGGGCTTTATCAGCGTTGGCCCCATTAAACCCTATAAAATAGAAACCTCTGCCCTCAAGGCGGTCGCTATCTCAAAGGATTCCGCTGCCGAGAACGCTGGCATTACAACCGGTACGGAGATAATCAGTGTTAACGGCACGGCGATAACTTCTGAAGACCAACTGAAGAGCATTACTAGCTCTAACGCTGGTAATGTTGTAGAGATTACTACTCGCCCCCGCGGCGGCGAACCTAAGACGTTGCAGGTGCAGCTGGGTTCTGATGCTTCAAAGGGTTACCTCGGGCTAGCTGCCCAAAGTGAGCAGAGGGCATTTTATAATCCTCTAGTAGCAATTATTGGCGCAATCATAGCCACATTCTACTTAGCCGTGCTGACTATTTCTGCCTTCGGAGACTTTTTAGTTGGTTTGTTTTCAAAAGCGCAGGTCAGCAATAATGTTGCAGGTCCAGTGGGGATAGTCAGTATCTTTGGCTCGGTCATGGAGTATGGTTGGCGCTACATATTGGCGTTTACAGCCTCAATTTCGCTGAGCCTTGCGGTCATTAATAGCTTACCAATACCAGCACTAGATGGCGGTAGATTTGCCCTGATGAGCATAACTCGCCTGGGCGTCAAAATTAAACCCGAAACAGAAGCGCTGATGCATTGGCTAGGTTTTGGTTTTTTAATAATACTAATTATTATTGTCACGATTTCTGACATATCTAGACTCTAGCTATGGTCAGTACCAGCTTGAGTTGCTAAACTAGTAAAATGATTGATGCGATATTAGGTAGGTTCTCGCACGATATTGGTATTGATTTAGGTACAGCCAATACATTAGTTTATGTACGCGGTAAAGGTATCGTGGTAGATGAACCATCCGTGGTGGCGATAAATACCAAGAATAAACAGATACTAGCTATTGGCGACGAAGCGAAGCGGATGGTTGGGAAAACACCGGCTAATATTGTGGCAACTAGGCCGCTCGTGGATGGTGTGGTCAGTGATTTTGAGATAACAGAGCAAATGCTAAGGTATTTTATCGAGAAGGTACATCGTGAGAGCTTTGTCCTTTTCCCTCGACCAAGAGTAGTAATTGGCATACCATCAGGAGTGACCGAAGTTGAACGAAGAGCTGTCGAGGAAGCAGCTACTAATGCTGGCGCTAGGCAGGCATTTTTAATTGAGGAGCCGATGGCGGCTGCCATTGGCTGCGGGCTGGCTATCCATGATTCGGCTGGTAGCATGGTTGTAGATATTGGTGGTGGGACTAGTGAGATGGCCGTTATTAGTCTTGGAGGGATAGTTGCCAGCCGATCAATTAGAATCGCCGGAGATGAGCTCACTGAGGACATCATTGCTTATTGCAAAGATGAGTTTAAACTCCATATTGGCGAGCGAACTGCTGAAAATATTAAAATTAGTATTGGTTCGGTTGTTAAGCTAAGCAAAGTACTGGAAGGCCCGGTGCGCGGGAGAGATATGGTGACTGGTTTACCGAAGGAAATTATAATAAATTCAAATCAAGTTCGGGCAGCATTGGCTAAAAGTGTCCGCAAGATTGTTGACGGCGTTAAATATACTATTGAAGAAACACCACCTGAACTGCTGGCTGACATTATGGATAGAGGTATTTATATAGCTGGCGGTGGAGCTTTGTTGAGGGGTTTTGATATTTTATTATCGCAACAGACAAAGATGCCAGTCCATATTGCCGACGACCCTCTGACCTCGGTAGCGAGAGGTACTGGTATGGTGCTAGAAGACTTGGATAGTCTAAAAGATGTGCTGGTTTCGTCGCAGTACGAGAAGGCCCCATACTAGGAGCACCAATGAAACGCCAGCACTCACTATTAATAGTCATTATTTGCTCGCTAGCACTACTTATGATTGGCATTAAATATGCTGGTGGGTTTGGGCCAATTAGGATGGTCAATGACAGCCTTTTGAACCCCATAGGTTCACTTTTTTCAGGTATTGGGCGAGCCGTTAAGGAAAATCTTGAGCTTGTTTCAAAAGCCACGCAGCTAGCTAAGCAAAACAAGAGCCAGGACGCCGAAATTATCCAGCTAAAAAATCAGCTTTCTCAGCTGAAGGAAATAGCTAACGAGAACGAAGAGTTGCGTAGCCAGCTCAATTTTAATGCTAAATTAAACTTAAATCTTACACCTGCTAGAGTTGTGGCGAGCGAGGGCACGGGCCTAAGAAAATACATAACTATCGATAGAGGCAAAAACAGCGGGATTACCCCTGGCACTGCCGTAGTATCCTCGGGTGTTTTGGTAGGCACGGTCGAGAAGGTTGAAGAATTTAGCTCAACGGTTTTCTTATCCTCGGACCCCGAGTATCGGGTTAGAGGGCTTGGTCAAGACGGTAGGGCGCAGGGCATAGTCAGGGGTCAGCTGGGGTATGGCTACCTGTTTGATAAAATCACACAAGCTGAATCGCTGGCTAATGGCGAATTAGTAATTACTGCAGGGTCAGGATTAATTCCTAAGGGCATATTAATCGGTCAGGTGGAATCGGTCCAGAAAAGCGATAATGCTGTATTCCAATCGGCTCAACTCATCCCACTGGTCAATAACGCCCTACTAGAGATAGTTTTTGTTGTGACGGGGCTCAAGCAATGAAGCCATTATTTTTAGCAGGGGGGCTTACCTTGAACTTCATTTTACAGTTTTTTTTCTTGCAAAGCTGGCAAACGTCAGGCCTAGGCCTCAATTTGGTTCTAGCCTATATCGTCATTGTTTCCCTGTATGCTACGAAAGAAGAAATGCTCTGGCTGGCACTATTCGCTGGGCTTTTTGGTGACCTCTATTCATCTAGCGACTTTGGTTTATACCTGGGCTTTTACCTTTTAACGGCAATCATAGCTAAGTACTTTTTAAGATTTGGCGATATTGATTGTTCCGCCTGGAAGCCAATAGTATTTTTGGCATTCTTAAGCCTTGTTCAGGGCGCTATAGTTTGTATCCCAGTTTATGGCTCGGCGCCACTCCAGGCTGTCACAACCGCCCTAGCTAGCTACGTTAGCTTAACTGTTGCCGCGGGCGTTCTCTGGTATTTATTATTGGGGCACCTAGGTAATTTTTTAAGTAGTATTAAAGCCACGAAAATTTTGAGGTAACTATGAGTTTATTTGGCGATTTTTATGAAAACCCATTCAAGTTCAAGAGGAGCAAAAAAGAGTTAATGGTTTCGCGCAGTGAGGATTGGAGCGCGGCTATTTTATCTGGCTCAAGCGATTTGGTAGCGAGCGAGAGCCCAGTGCCTAAGGCTATTTATTTTGCACTTCTGGCAGTCGTTGTGGCTGTTACGAGCTTGTTATTGTGGAGATTATTTGCATTGCAAATCATTCATGGGCAACAAAACGCTTTGCTCGCGAGTGGTAATAGAGTTAAGGTCTCGACAATAGTTGCTCCCAGAGGTGCAATTTATGACCGCAATGGCGTTGTGCTTGCTCGCAACATAGCTCAATTTGATTTAGTTGTGACGCCTAGCCAACTACCGAAGGCTAAAGTTGACCTAGAGGCAATATCTGCAGTACTGGGGCCAATTTTAGGGGTACCAAATGGTGAGGTCTTGCTGAAGCTAGAGGAGATGCAGAAGTCGTCTCAGCCTGAGGCTGTTTTGATAGCTGGCGTGGATCGTGAAAAATCACTACAAATAGACGAAAAATCTCGTGATTTACCAGGCATCAATCTAGAGACCACGCCACAACGGGAATACCTAGACGCAGGTATGCTAGCCCACTTTTTAGGTTACATTGGTCGGATATCTGGCGAGGAGTGGGAGCAAAATCCAGAATATCGCCCTGTCGATATGATAGGGAAGAGTGGTATTGAAAAAAGCTACGAAGCCGAACTCAAGGGTATCGCAGGCCGAGAACAGGTGGAGGTTGATGCTACGGGTAAACCAATTAGATTTTTAGCACGGGTCGAACCAACACCGGGTAGTAATATTATTTTGAGCATAGATTTTGAACTACAAAAACAGCTCTACGCGGCGATTAAACAGCAAGTTGAGCAAGCTGGCTCTAAGGCTGGCGCTGGGGTCATTATTAGCCCCCAGACTGGCGAGATATTAGCCGCCGTTAGCTATCCATCTTACGACGCTAACCTTTTTGCTCAAGGGATTAGCCAAGCGGACTATGATAGGCTCATTAATGATGAGGCAAAACCCCTCTTGAACCGTCTGACATCTGGTAACTATCCGATTGGGTCGGTCGTAAAGCCTTTTATCTCAATCGCTGGTTTGCAGGAAAATGTCATAAACGCCACAACCACAATAGAAGATAAGGGTAAATTAGAGGTACCAAACATTTACGATCCATCGGTTGTTTATACCTTTAAGGGTTGGAAGTTAGAAGGGTTAGGCGTAGTCAATGTCGTAAGGGCCTTGCAGTGGAGCTCTGATATTTTTTATTATCAAGTAGGGGGTGGCTACCAGAGTTTTAGAGGTCTGGGTGAACACAGATTGTTAGATTGGTATGCAAAGTTTGGTTTTGGCAAGAAAACCGGCATTGATATCGGAGAGGAAAGCGCTGGATTGTTACCTTCTCCTGAACAAAAAAAGAAATCAACTGGCGAATCGTGGTACACCGGAGATACCTATAATATTGCTATTGGGCAAGGGGATATGCGAGCTACACCGTTACAGGTCGCCATGGCTAATGCTGCGATTGCCAATGGTGGGAAGTTAATAAAACCACATTTACTTTTATCGGTAAGGCCTGGTGATGGGCAAGACAAAGTAGCGCCAGTATCTGTCGTCAAGACAGATTTTATAGCCCCAGGGAATCTAAAATTAGTCCAGCAAGGGATGGAAGCCGTCGTAGCCGAGGGTACGGGGTGTTGTAGTATTAAATCGACGATCCCAGTTGCGGTAGCTGGCAAAACCGGTACTGCCGAAACATCCTCAGAGGGTTTTGATGGCAAGAACCCCCGTACCAAGCCACATGCCTGGTTTACTGCCTACGCCCCAGCTGATAATCCTAGAATTTCTTCAGTTATCATTATCGAGCACTCTGGCGAAGGCGCTAGCTTCGCCCTACCTGCAACTAGAGATGTTTTTAAGTGGTATTTTCTAAACCGTTAAAAATTAGCACTAATAATGGCTTGACTTTAGTGGCCTAGTTTGCGAGAATAGAGACTTAATATCTAAAATCTTTGACTTTATAGTGTAAAGATATCTCGCTACTTAGAAAGCGATTTTTTGTTTTTTTATTGATGTTTTCAAGCATCACAATAGAGAGGATTGAATACCATGGCTAAACGTAATAATTTTTATATGACACAAGAAGGGCTAGACGATTTACAGGCTGAACTTAGCGACCTTAAAGACAACAAACGCAAGGAAGTAGCTAGTGCCCTCAAAGAGGCCAAAGAATTCGGTGATTTAAGTGAGAATACCGATTGGGACGATGCTAAATCAAGGCAGTTATTTATCGAAGGGCGAATATCGGAGCTTAATAACATCCTCAAGCACGCTAGCGTTATCGAGGGAACAGCAGGCGACGTCGTTGAACTTGGCTCCACCGTAGAAGTTGAACTCGAAGACAGCAAGCACACCTATAAAATAGTTGGTTCTACTGAAGCCAACCCAGATAAAGGCAAGATTTCTCATGAATCACCAATTGGCAAGGCCTTAATGGGTAAAAAAGTTGGTGAACATGCCGAGGTACAGATTCCAGCTGGTCTTATTACGTACAGAGTTCTGAAAGTAAAATAGCCAATAGTCTACTAGAGTTATAATAGTCAGGTATAATTAATATTATGCAGGGAGATAAACAAAATCGTTATTGGCTCGATCAGCTAATAGCTGAAATTATCAAGTCTAACCCGACAGGGGAGTTGATAGTCTCTAGTGGCATATCACCATCTGGGCCTTACCATGTTGGGCATGCCAGAGAAATCCTAACGGCCGACGCCATTTATAGAGGCCTAGTAGAGGCTGGCAGGAAGGCTAGACACCTACACTTCGTTGATGATATTGAGGCTTTAAGAAAACGCTATCCCTATCTGCCGAAACAATACGAGCTAGAGGCCGGTAAACCACTCTATAAAATTCCAGCTCCTGACGGTAAGTCTAAAAGCTATGCTGACCAATATTTTAAGGAGTACCAGAAGAGTGCAAAAATACTAGGCGTTGAAATGGAAGTCCTGCGAGCTAATGAGCTTTACCGCGCCGGTAAATTTACCAGTATGATTAATCTTTGTATGCAGCAGCGGGACCTGATAGCGGATATTTTGCAACGAGTTAGCGGCCGAGCTGTGGATGACGGTTGGCAGCCAGTTCAGATTCTTGATGAGTCGTCGGGTAGTTTAAAAACGGCGAAGCTTATAGGCTATAATTTTGATGATAATAAGGCACATTATATTGGGCTGGACGGCAAGGATTATTTCGCTGACGCCAGCAAAGGACAAATCAAGCTCGACTGGAGGCTAGATTGGCCAGCTAGGTGGAAACTATATGGAGTACAGGTAGAAGGATTTGGCAGAGAGCATGCCACGAAAGGCGGTAGTTTTGATACCGGTGTTGTGCTAGCTAAAGAAATTTTTGGCTACATGGCACCAATCCCAGTCCCTTATGAAAACATCACGCTGAAGGGCGAGACCAAAAAGATGAGTTCTTCGCTTGGCAATTTGGTTAAACTAATTGATGCCCTAGAGATAATCCCAGCCGAGGTCCTGCGCTATTTTACTTTTAAAAGCCGTCCAGCAAGGCAACTAATATTTGATACTGGGCTGGGCTTATATAGCTTAATTGATGAGTATGCCAAAACCGAGGCAGCTACTCTTGCTGGCGATGAACCAGAATTTAAAAGGGCTTGGCAGTTAGCTAGCCTGTCTGGCGAGAGTCATGTTGTTAGCACAGTGCCATTTTCGCATATGGCTATGGTCTATCAAACCGCGCGAGGAGATGCTGATTTACTAATGGATTTACTTCGTCGCACTGGGTTTGACGACGCCTCGTCCTCGCAAGCCGAATCGATTGTCAGAGAGTTAGAGTATGTCGGGCGCTGGCTACAAGATTATGCCCCAGATAGCGTTAAATTTGAGGTGCAGACTAAGCTGCCGAAGCTACAACTAACCCCCACCGAGCGTAAATTTTATGAAGGCTTGCGCCAAGCGCTGTCTGAGAGCCAGATGCGTCCCGATGATATTCACAATGGCGTCTATGCTGTCGCGCAGGCCGTAGAGCTCAAGCCGTCCGAGGCATTTAAGCTGATTTATAGACTTTTTCTAAACAAGGATCATGGCCCCAAGATAGGCTTTTTTTTATCAAGTTTAGATAAAGATTTCGTTATTGATAGATTATCACTTAATAGTTAGGATATAATAAACTCATGTTAGATATTAGATTTATTAGAGACAACACTAAGGAAGTCAGAGACTCTATCGCGCGCCGAGGTCTAGCACTGGATGTTGACGAACTGCTAGAGCTTGATAATAGCCGACGGCAGCTAGTCGCTAAATTAGAGGATAATCAGGCACAACGCAACGTCGTAGCTGTTAAGAGCGATGGCGGTAAGCCATTGGCCGAGCAAATCAGCTTAGGCAAGGAATTAAAGTCCCAACACGAGGCTATCGAGGCAGAGCTAGGCTCAATTAACCAGCGCTATACCGAGCTACTCTCTGCGGTGCCAAACATTATCTCCGATGGTACCCCTGACGGCGACGAAGAGAATAACCTAGAACTTGAAAGAAGCCCAGAAATTAAGCTAGATTTTGAACCAAAAGATCATCTCGAGCTAAACCAACTACACAATTTATACGATTTTAAGGCCGGAGCTAAGGTGGCTGGTAATAAATTTTATTTCACTAGGCATAAAGCCGTTAGGCTCTGGCAGTCCGTGCAGCTAGCTGCACAGGATATAGCCCAAGCTGCAGGTTATGAGTTAGTAGCTGTACCCCATTTGGTAACGACCGAAATTGCATCGGGCACTGGCTTCTTGCCGAGGGACGGTGAAAATCAAAATTATATTGTAGCTGACCAAAGTTTAGTTTTAATCGCTACCTCCGAAATACCCCTAACTGGTATGCATAAGGATGAGGTTCTAGATTTAGAAAAACCACTTAAATATGCTGGCATTAGCCCTTGCTACCGACTTGAGGCTGGCAGCTATGGCAAATTTTCAAAAGGACTATACCGTACCCACCAATTTGAAAAATTAGAGCTCTATGTGTTTTGTAAGGCCGACCAGAGCAGCGCCCTGCTGCAGGATATTTTGAGCATTGAAAAGGAAATTTGTAATCAATTTGAGGTGCCTTATAGGGTTGTGCGCAGTGCTAGCGGTGAACTCGGAGCGCCAGCCTATGAAAAATATGATGTTGAATATTATTCTCCAGCCGACAAGAAATACCGCGAGCTAACAAGTTGTAGTAATTGTACCGACTATCAGAGTCGTAACCTTAATATCAAGTACCGAGACGAAGCTGGCCGTCTAACTTTTGCCCATACTCTGAATGGTACGGCGGTAGTTTCAAGTAGAATGCCAATTGCAATCTTAGAAAACCACCAAACTGCCGATGGGAAAATAAAATTACCAAAAGCAATAGCGAAATACTATGGTTCCAATGAACTTTAAGAGATCAGGGAGGCAACGATGATACGGATTCAATTAACAGGTAGACAATTCGAAATAGATAGCGAGTTAGAGAAATATATTAACCGTAAGCTCGGCCGGCTTGATAAGTATTTACCCAAGGGTAGCCAGAACCAAGGCATGAGCGTTGAAATACTAAGAGACCCCTCAGGCAAGGAAGATAATAGGTACAAGATAGTCTCTGTGTTGCGAGTGCAGGGCCCCGATATCGTGGCCGAGACTGCGACCATTAATCCTCATTCGGCAGTTGATATTATAGAGCAAAAATTAAGAATTCAAATTAGGAAGTACAAGGAAAAACACCAGCCTCAAAAATTGCGCCTGAAGGATATGTTCGATAAATTCAAATCGCGTTAGGCCCGCCTCTAGGGTATAATAGATAAACTATGTCAATTTTTAGTAAAATTTTTGGTGACCCCAATGAACGCGAAATTAAAAATGACCGATTAATTGTTGAGAAGGTTAATGCCTTAGAGCCAGCAATTAAAGCCTTAACTAACAGGGCCCTGGCAGCTAAGACAGCAGAATTTAAGGCTCAGTTTAAAGAGGGTCAAACGCTTGATGAAATTTTACCTGAAGCATTCGCGGTTGTCAGAGAAGCTGCCAAACGAACACTAGGCTTAAGGCCATTTGACGTGCAGATAATCGGCGGTATCGTGCTACATGAGGGGAAAATCGCCGAAATGCGTACTGGCGAGGGTAAAACTCTGGTAGCTACTTTGCCACTGTACCTTAATGCCTTGGCAGGTAAGGGTGCCCATTTGGTTACCGTTAATGATTATTTAGCTCGCATTGGTGTTGGCTGGATGGGGCCAATCTACCATAGCCTTGGAGTCTCATCGGCTGTTGTTTTACCTCAGGGTTCATTTATTTTTGATCCTGATTTTCTAGACGATTCCCACCATGACGATCGTCTTAAGCACCTTAGGCCAGTACCCAAACAGGAAGCCTATGGGGCTGATATTACCTATGGTACGAATAATGAATTTGGCTTTGATTATCTCCGCGACAATATGGTTTCTGAGCTTGCCGAATGCTCCCAGCGTGAGCTGAATTTTGCAATCGTTGACGAAGTAGACTCTATTTTGATAGATGAGGCTCGGACCCCACTAATTATTTCGCAGGCGGCTGGGAAAAGTACCGAACGCTATCAGTTATTTTCTAAGCTAGCTCGTAAGCTTACTAGGGATGAGCATTACACCGTTGATGAAAAACAAAAAGCTGTCAGCTTAAACCCAGCCGGCATTACAAAGCTAGAACAAGAATTGGGGGTAGAAAATGTTTATGACGCCCAGCATATTGAGGATGTGCATCATATTGAGCAGAGTCTTAAAGCCGAAGCACTATTTATGCGCGATAAGGACTATGTTGTGAGCGAAGGCGAAATTGTTATCGTTGATGAATTTACAGGTAGAATGCTAGCTGGTAGAAGATATTCGGAGGGATTGCATCAGGCTATTGAGGCCAAGGAGGGTGTGATGGTCCAGCAAGAATCGCGCACACTAGCGACTATTACCTTTCAGAATTATTTTAGGTTATATGGCAAGCTGGCTGGTATGACTGGTACGGCCCAGACCGAAGCAGAGGAGTTTGCCAAAATTTATAAGCTAGAGGTAACTCGGATACCAACTCACCACCCAATGGTACGCAAAGACTTACGGGATAGAATCTATAAATCAGAGGTTGCCAAATACAATGCCGTAGCTGCTGAGGTCAAAGAGAGAGTTGCCAATGGCCAGCCTGTGCTACTGGGTACGGCTAGTATTGAGAAAAATGAGTTACTCAGCGCCCTACTTTCCAAGGCGGGCATAGCGCATGAACTTTTAAATGCCAAAAACAATGAGCGTGAGGCTGAAATAGTCGCCCTGGCAGGGCAAAAATCGTCAGTTACGCTGGCTACTAATATCGCCGGTAGAGGTACCGACATTGTACTTGGCGAGGGCGTCAAAGAAGTCGGCGGACTACATGTTATTGGTACTGAGCGTCATGAATCTCGGCGGATTGATAATCAATTGCGTGGTCGAGCAGGTCGGCAGGGCGACCCAGGCTCGAGCCAATTTTTTGTTAGCGTCGAGGACGATTTGATGCGAATTTTTGGTGGAGATAAGATTGGGGCATTAATGAATACCCTAAACTTACCAGATGATATGCCAATCGAAAATAGTGTCATCTCAAAGTCACTAGAGAGCGCCCAAAAACGCGTTGAAGGCCATAATTTTGATATCCGCAAGCATTTGGTGGAATACGATGATGTTATGAATTCTCAAAGAGAGGTCATTTATTCTAGCCGGCGCCGATACTTAGAAGGTAAAGACCTCCAGACAGATGTCGAGACGATGTTCAAAGAAGAGTACAGCGCTCTAGTTGCCGCCCATACTGATGCAAAAAATGGCGCAGTAGATTTAGGGCAATTACAAACAGTAGCAACTACTATCAATGAACTGCCTACCAACTGGAGCAGTACCCTTGATACTAAAGTCCCCGAGCTTATCGTCGAGGATTTATTAAACCACACACAGGCTTCTATCACTAAGCGCCAGAAGTCGCTAGGGAATGATGTCATGGCATTGGTTTATCGCTTGGTACTATTAAAGACAGTCGATAGCGCCTGGCTCGAACACCTCGAGAACATGGATCACCTTCGTGATGGCATTGGCCTGCGTGGCTATGGGCAGCGCGATCCATTGGTTGAGTATAAGGCCGAAGCGTTCGGAATGTTTCATCGCTTGCAAGCTGCTATCAGGGCCGAAATAGTCGGTACAATATTAAAGGTTGATATCCAAAAGCAACCAGCAGAATTGCAACATGCCGAGACTGAGATAACAGAAGGCGCCGAGCAAGCGATTGTGGGTATGCAGAGGGTAGCAAAAAAACAGGCAGTTGAAACCCGCACTAGGAAAATAACAGCAGCAGTGCGCCCAAACTTACAGCCCATTAGAAAAAAATCTAAAAAGAAGCCCAAGAAGCGACGCTAGGTAGTGTTGCCGATAAGACATAAGGCAGTTATAATGATAAGCATAAGGTCTACTAAAAGGAGTGATTTTGATGTTAAAGGACGGAGCAGAAAGTGCTAATAGCCTCATTTCTGATTCTAGGGCAATGATGGCTATCAAACCGGAGAATCCTAGCCAAAAAATTAATATTATAGATATTAATAAACCAACACAAACCGATAGTACACAGATGTTAAAAAAAGGTCGTCCACCGGCGCCTCCACCGCGTAGTTTTGGGATAAGGAGGCGAGATTTAACGGCTCCCAAAGTAAATAAAATTGGTACGCCCAAGTGGCAGTTACCAGCGAGCCCCTTGAGTGCACCCAAGCTAGAAAACCCTCAGGAGGTGACTCCCGTTCAGAGTCCAGAAGCTGCTGTTGCCCCAGTTATTGATAAGCTAGATACTAGCATTAGCCCTGCGTTTAGCAGTCTCTTATTAAAGCACAGCCGTGAGCTACAATCAGCCAAACAACAAACTCGAGATAGGCTTTTAAAATTACAGATGAGTACCAACGAGCAGATCAACGTTTTAGGGTCCCAAAGGAGTAATCTAACTGATGCTATTGATGTTAAGTCTGCCCAGACCAACAAAGCCACATCTGTTATCGGTAAATTGGTTTGAATTGATTCGTTGGTTAGAGCCATAAGAAGTATCTATAAAAGTATTGACAAAATGCTTATCTTATAGTATTATCACAGCTGATTTCCACAGATCGTGGAGATGGCAATTTGAGACGAGGAGAACACATGGCAACCGCCAAGCGGGGTACCGTTGGCTCAAGGGTCAATGGCTTAGACGAGCGAGTAAAGTCGCTCGACGAAGAAATTGCTCGAGTTCGGAAAGTTCGAGGGTATGACATCCCCGAACAAAAGCGAATCAATGACGGCGTTACGAGCGCGCACAAGCGCTCGGCACTTCTGGAAACCAGAGTTGGAGTTCTCGAGAGCGCATCCAGTGCTCTCATCGAACGCCTGACGGCTTTCGCCGGCTTCTTTCGCACTCAGCGAGAGGACGGTGCGCTCCATGAGGAGCGGATTACTCGGCTCGAGTCGACGTCCAGCACGACCAGCTATGGCAGCATTTTTGCCACTTGGCTGGCCGTAGTCGTCACTGTCGTCGTGGGCATGCTAATCGCCCACGACTACTTGGCGGAGCGCTACACGGCGTTCTACCAGGGCAGAACAATCGACAT
>CALRDO010000010.1 GCA_943354915.1 Patescibacteria group bacterium UBA4664 | reverse complement strand
TAAAATTAGTATAAACTAATTTACTCCAACCACCGCAACAGTTCTCCTCTCGATTTACGAAACAGACTTGGGGTCTTGATTTCATAAATCGTAAAAGAAAAAACTAGGAATTAAACAATACTACTTACAGCCTACGCATAATTTTAACAAATTATACTCCGGCTTCCATAGCTTGTCTTCCTCTCGATGTAACAAACAGACTTTGGAGGTCTTGGTTTGTTCCATCGTAGAAAAGGCAAAACTTCAAGGGCTTGTGCTATCGCAACAGTTCTCCTCTCGATGTAACAAACAGCCTAACGGCTTGGTTTGTTCCATCGTGGAAGAGAAAAATCTTCAATCTACGCATAATTTTAACAAATTCTGCCCTGATTTGCTATCAAGTGGAAGCAATTATCTCTGCGGTGGATTGTAAATTAGGATTTATGTGAAAATTATTATAACTCTTGGTTACAAGAGTTATAAATACTGCAATATAAGTCTAAATTGGTAGCGGGGGCAGGATTCGAACCTGCGACCTCCAGGTTATGAGCCTGACGAGCTACCGGACTGCTCTACCCCGCGTTAAGCATATGTTATTTTAGCCTCAATCTGATAAATAGTCAATATATACTTCATCATATTGCATATTTCATCTACAATGGTAAGTATGCTAAATCAATTGCATAAACATTTATCTCAAACTAAATTACTACCACCTAAGAGCAAGATATTAGTTGCAGTCTCTGGCGGTGTGGATTCGGTTGCGCTTCTGCATTTATTGCACGGCCTAGCAGATAATTATAACTGGCAGATTGCTGTGGCTCACTATAACCATGGCACGCGCAAGGACGCCAGCAAGGATGCCATACTAGTTAGCACCGCCGCCGAAAAGTATGGCTACCCATATTACATGGGCAAATATGAATATAGCGATTACTCCGAAGCAGCTCTGCGCAGAGCTAGGTATGCATTTCTGGAGCTGATAAGGCGAGATACCGGCTATGACTATATTGTCACAGCCCACCACAACAATGATTTTCTAGAGACAGCTATATTTAACACCATCAGGGGCGCAGATAGAGAGGGTATGGTGGCTCTAAAGCCCCGTCGTGGCAATATTATCCGCCCACTCTTGGTATTCTCTAAGGCGGAGCTAATTGTTTATGCCAATCTGCTAAACTTGGAGTACCGAGAAGATAGCACCAATAGCGACATTTCGTATAGCCGTAATTTTGTGCGCAATGTTTTGATACCGCACGGGAGTATCAAGTATAAAAACTTCCATCATAGTATGAACCGCAGGCTATCGGGTTTGATGGAGATTAATAAGAGTATCAACATCGGTTTATCAAGGTTAGCCGAGCAAATGGTTGACTATGAGGATAAAAATTCAATTCAAGTAGATACTCAGCAATTTAACAATCTATCGAGTATAATTCAAAAGAACCTACTCGTTTTCTTAGTTAAAAGGCTCCAGCCTAGCCATAGTTTTTCTAGAGTTACCATCGCAAAAGCTATCCAATTTATTGAGTCTTCGAAGTCTGGTGCAAAGATTCCTCTGCCAGGTGGCTTGCAACTCATCAACACCTATGATAAGTTTGTAATCACTTCAGAGCTAGAGGGCTTCTCTGAAAATACCGACGAAGCACTTCACATCTTGAGCCCTACCAAGCCATTTAAAAATAATTTGTTTCGAGTGGCTATTAACCCTAGTTCTAGGGCGGGGGTTAAGATCCCTAAACAAAAGCTCTATGTAAGGTACAGGCAAGCAGGCGATAGGGTTAATCCGATAGGCATGCAGGGCTCCAAGAAACTCCAAGATATTTTTGTAGATGCAAAGATACCCCGTCACTTAAGGAGCCATTGGCCTGTTGTAGTTACTTCTGGCAATGAAATCATTTGGGTCCCGAATTTGGTCAAAAATAGAAAATTCTTTGACGATACGGCCGATAATTATCAATACTTAACCTGCGAGGTAATATGAATATGAAAAAAATCCCTAAAAATGCATTATACCTAATAATTTCGCTAGCGATATTGATATTGCTAGTAACTTTAATGGGCAAAGATTCGACTCTGGCAAAAAAGCCTGTTGATGTCTCTTTTAGCACAGTTCTAGAGGGGGTCAAGCAAGACAAAGTTGAATCTATTGAGGTTACTGGAGACCAAATTATCGTGAACCTCAAGGATGGCACTAAGCAAAAATCTTACAAGGAATCATTTAAAAGCCTTAGTGATTTTGGCATTGATTACAATAAAGTTAAGGTTGAGGCTAAAAACCCCGACGACGGCGCTGGGCGATGGTTTGATATTGGGTTGGCGTTCTTGCCAATTGTTTTGATTATTGGGTTTTTCTATGTAATTATGCGTCAAGCTCAAGGTAGCAATAACCAAGCGATGAGTTTCGGTAGATCAAAAGCTAGAGTTTTTGGTATGGAGAAAAATAAAGTTAAATTCAAGGATGTAGCTGGCGCACAGGAAGCCAAGGTTGAGCTTCAGGAGATTGTTGAATTTTTGAAGTACCCCGGTAAGTTTGAGGCATTAGGAGCTAAAATACCAAAAGGCGTCTTGCTATTTGGTAGCCCAGGCACTGGTAAGACCTTGCTGGCGCGGGCCGTAGCTGGCGAGGCAGATGTTCCGTTCTTTAGTATTTCTGGCTCAGAGTTCGTTGAAATGTTCGTGGGAGTCGGCGCTAGCCGAGTGCGTGATTTATTTGCTCGAGCCAAAAAGAACTCACCCTGTATAATTTTTATAGATGAGATTGATGCCGTGGGGCGCCAGCGTGGGGCGGGGCTAGGAGGTGGGCACGATGAACGCGAACAAACTCTTAACCAAATACTAGTTGAGATGGATGGTTTTGAGCAGGGGACTAATGTCATCGTTATAGCTGCCACTAACCGGCCAGATGTTTTGGACCCAGCCTTATTGCGCCCAGGTAGATTCGATAGGCGCGTGACCCTTGACTTACCAGACATGAAAGCCCGCGAAGAAATCCTAGAAGTTCATTCCCTCAAGAAACCTTTAGATAAAAATGTAGATTTTAAAGAAGTTGCTCGCAAAACTCCCGGTGTATCAGGAGCTGACTTGGCCAATATCGCTAATGAGGCGGCTATTTTCGCCGCTCGATCTAATCGTAAAAAAATTCTTCAAGCTGATTTCCATGAAGCGGTTGAAAAGATTGCTTTAGGGCCAGAGCGCAAGAGCCATATTTTAAGCGATAAAGAGAAAAAGATTACCGCCTACCATGAAGCTGGGCATGCTTTATTGGGGCACTTATTGCCGAATTGCCACCCTGTCCATAAAGTTTCAATTGTTAGCCGTGGTATGGCCGGTGGAGTAACCTGGAGCCTACCATTAGAGGATAAGCACCTCCATTCATTGGCTGATTTTAAGGATGATATTGCTATGTCATTAGGTGGTAGAAGTGCCGAAAGACTTATTTTCGGTGAGGAAAATATTACAACTGGTGCCCAGAGTGATCTGAAACACGCCAATGCTATTGCCAGAAGTATGGTAACGGAATATGGTATGACCGAAGCTCTTAAGAACCGATTTTTTGGTGATGAGCAGAGCTCGGTCTTTTTAGGTAGGTCGATATCGCAAGATAAGCACTATTCCGAAGAGATGGCATCTAAAATTGACCAAGAAGTAGCCAAGATTATCAATGAGGCTGCTAACACCGCTGAAAATGTTTTGATGAAAAACAAGGGTAAATTAGATTTAATAGCCACTACACTTTTACGAAAAGAAACTCTTGAGGGTAAAGATTTTGATAAGCTTATGGAATCAGTTGATAAGAAACCGAAACAATAAGCCGAAGTAGCATAGACAAAATATCGTGCAGAACTTTCTAGACAGGATTAACAAAACCAGGACCATGGGCATGGCAGCATTCTTGATTTCGTTATCTTATTTTTTGAGTAGAGTTTTAGGGCTCGTTCGTGATAGGTTGCTGGCAAGTAATTTTGGCGTTAGTGCTCAAGCCGATGCCTATACGGCAGCCTTTAGAATCCCAGATTTACTCTTTACACTACTCGTGTCAGGAGCCTTTGCTGTCTCATTTATCCCGGTGTTTATTGGCTACCTTGAGAAGAAACAACAGCAAGAAGCTTGGGCAGTTGCCAACTCAATACTTAATATACTACTGCTGGTAGTTGGCGGAGCATGTATTGTAGCTTTTATCTTTGCTAGCCCACTTGTTAGCATACTAACCCCTGGCTTTGATACCTACAGGCACGATTTGACAGTAAACATTACTCGCATAATGCTCGTAACCCCGATATTTTTTGTAATATCTAGTGTTTTTGGGGCAATACAGCAATCGTTTAATAGATTTTTAATATACGCTTTTTCTAGTATTTTTTATAATGTCGGTATCATTACTGGTATCTTATTCTTTAGTAAGTTATTTGACAGTAACCCTATTTACGGAGTAGCGGTGGGTGTTGTGTTTGGCACCGCCCTGCAGGCAGTCTTACAGTTTATTGGAGTCTTTGGGGTCGGGTATAAATATAAATTTTTGTTCCAATTCCACAATAAGGGTGTAGTAAAAATAATTAGATTAATGATACCTCGTTCGCTTGATTTAGCTATTGACCAAGTTAATTGGATTGTCCAGACAGCGATTGCTTCAAACTTAGCATCAGGCAGTTTATCCTCATATTATTATGCCAATAATTTAAAGAATGTTCCGGTAGTATTGTTTGGTGCGGCCATGAGTACGGCATTTTTCCCAAGCCTTGTTCGAGTAGCTCGGGCAAAAGACCGCTCAAAATTCTCGCGGGCAATTGTTAAGGATTTGAGCCTACTGATGTTTCTAGTAATCCCGTCGGCCTTTATTGCTTTTGTTATGCGTGGCTACATTGTGAGAATTTTATTCGGCTTTAGCAACCAAGTGACTGCTGATACGCTTGGCTGGCTAGCCGGCTCAATTATTGCCCAGAGTTTGTTTTTTATGGTTGCGAGGTTCTTTTATGCCCTCGAAGACACCAAGACACCTCTCTTTGTTAGCCTAGGCACAATTGCCTTTAATATCGCCATTAGTATCCCACTCTCAAAGATGTATGGAGTTTCTGGCTTAGGTTTGGCGCTCTCTATATCAGGATTTTTAGAGCTCTTCATTTTGCTCGGCCTGCTTCAAGTGAAGCTGGGGAGTTTTGGCTTAAAATCTATTATTAAATCAGCTACGAGGATAACCATAGCCTCTCTCGCCATGAGTAGCGTAATGTATATTATGGTCCGCTATTGGTTCCCGTTATACAAAACCGATGTAGGGTTCTTGCAGTTAGCGCCAGAATTTACTTTAATAAGTATCGTTGGGTTATTAGTATATTTCTTATCAGCAAAAATTTTGCGCGTCTATGAAGTTAGTATTGTTACGCGGATTGTTAAGCGCAGTATAAGCAAAGTTACCCATCGTGGATAAAATTCGAAATTTTTGTATCATTGCTCACATTGATCACGGTAAGAGCACCCTGGCCGATAGATTTCTGGAGCTAACAGGAACGGTTGATAAGCGCGATATGAAAGCTCAAATGCTAGATACCATGGAGCTAGAGCGCGAAAAGGGGATTACAATCAAACTCCAGCCAGCTCGCATGCAGTGGAAGGGCCACGAGCTAAACCTCATTGATACTCCCGGCCATGTTGATTTTAGTTATGAAGTTAGTCGGTCGCTAGAGGCGGTAGAAGGGGCGATACTAGTTGTTGATGCTAGCCAAGGCATTCAGGCCCAGACGCTAGCTAATGTTTATATGGCGATTGAAGCTGGGCTTAAAATTATACCAGTTTTAAATAAGATAGACTTGCCGGCAGCCGAGCCCAAACGAGTTGCTCAAGAAATCGGCAAACTGCTCGGCATAGACCCCAGCACAGTTGGTAGTATCTCGGCCAAAACTGGGCAGGGCGTGTCGGAACTACTCGATAAGATAGTAACTGATGTTCCACCGCCAGACAAAGAGGACGGCCCAACCCGCGCTTTAATTTTTGACTCGGTCTATGACGGTTATCGTGGCGTTATTTTGTATGTGCGAATGGTCAGTGGTGTAATATCAACTAATTCCGCAATCACCCTAATGCAATCTAAGAGCGACTCGCTGGCCTTAGAGGTAGGGCACTTGGCACCAGCTAGAGTTGAAGACCCTAGCCTCGGACCCGGCCAGATTGGGTTTATAACAACCAACATCAAGTCTGTTCAGTTTGCCCGCGTTGGCGATACTGTAACCCTAACTGCCGATAGCGCTGCCAAGCCATTGCCCGGCTACAAAAAGGTTCAGCCACTTATTTTCGCCAGCCTCTACCCAACCAGCCAAGAAGAATATCCAAAACTAACCGATTCGCTCGATAAGCTTTCGCTCAATGACGCCTCGCTATCTTATACCACCGAAAACTCCACAGCGCTCGGTTTTGGCATGCGGGTTGGGTTTTTGGGGCTACTGCACCTAGAAATCATCAAGGAGCGACTCGAGCGAGAATTTGACCTAGACCTTATTGTTACCAGCCCCAGCGTGGGCTATCAGGTGAGCATAATAAATGGCAAGCTAGAAATCGTTGAGCAAGCCAGCGCTCTGCCCGATGTGTCGCAAATTGAAACTATCGCTGAGCCTTGGGTTAAGGGAGAGATTGTCGCTCCAGCTGAGTACATAGGCCAAGTCTTGGGGCTAATCGTTGAGGCTCGAGGGCGCCAAACCAAGCTTGAATACTTTGACCAAACCCGTGCAGTGATAGGCTTTGAGGCCCCTTTGGCTGAAATCATTACAGATTTTTATGATGCCCTCAAAAGCCAAACCTCTGGCTTTGCCTCCTTATCCTACGATTGGGACAGATACGAGATTGGCGATTTGGTAAAAGTAGACATATTATTAGCTGGCGAAAAGGTAGATTCGCTTGGTACAATTATCGCTCGCTCTAAAGCTAGCAATTACGGCCGTGATTTGTGCCAGCGACTTAAGGAGTTGATACCACGTCAAAACTTCGAGGTGGCGGTGCAGGCGGCTATTGGGGCGAAGTTTATTGCCCGCGAAACTATTTCGGCTATGCGTAAAGATGTCACCGCCAAGCTCTACGGCGGAGATGTTACGCGCAAAAACAAACTCTTAAAAAAGCAAAAGAAGGGCAAGGCCCGTATGAAGCAAATTGGCAAGGTCTCTATCCCTTCTAGTGTATTTATGGATCTAATCAAAAAAGGCTAGCCGAAATATACCAGACCCAATGCCATTATTGAAGCCATTATTGGAAATACGAGGTGTCAGCTGGCTTCAAGTCCGCAAATGCTGGATGTGCGCCATACCACTCATTAACCCTTTGGAGCCATAAGTCTTTACCAGCTTGGCCAGTTACGACCGTTACGCAACCAGCTGGCCAGCCTGTGCCGGGATAGGCGCCAATGCCCAGCCAAATGATGGTAACATTTTGGCAGGTTGCCAGTAGTGTTCCGGCTTCATTGCCCAGAGATTGGTGGTTAGCGTTTTGACGGGCCATTAGAGTCACGCCTTTGAGAGATAGCTTCATGCCGCGAGTTAAGTCAACGTTCTCCCATTTGAAGAACCCACCATGCCCGGGATCAGTACCTTTATAGACAGGTGTTATAGGCTTCATCCAAATTAAGGTATTTTCTACCTCTAGTAGGTCGTTACTACCATTAATTACCTTAGCAGTTGCGTCGCTACTACTGAACCTTGCACTGATACCAGAATAACAGCCATCAAGAAATGAATTAACAAGTTTCAGGCTTGCCATTTTATCGTTTTGGATACAATCATCATGCGAGTGGCGGAATAGGGTATCGGTAATTGTTACATTATCTGAAAGTATATTTGAATTGTCGCTGATGTTTATCAGGTCGCCGAAGCTACTGACATATAGGTTTTCAAACCTGAAGTTATTCATACCGCCAATACGAAAACCATTAAGGTCGTGCCATGCTTGCCAGTCGGTGCTAGCAGAGTCAGCCAGCGTGCTGATTACCCGTCCTCCAGCCCAACAGACATCGCTACCTTTCCAGAGCTTAATAGAGTATAGCTGGCTACCATCGCCATTTGGGTTGAGCAGGTTATAGTGCCAGGTAGTGTTGGTGGCATCAAAGACACGGCTATTGGGCACATTGGTATTTTCATAGATAGAGCCTGATGCTGGATAATCTCGAAACCCATTGGTCGTGTTGACTTTAAATATATTGGTTCCAGCATTTGTCAAGCACGACACAGCAACGGGGGGGAGGTGTAATGCTTGTATTAAATTGAACTGTGGCATTATTAGAAGCCGTCGTATCGCTAATTTGAGTTGCCGATGAAGCTAATGTACCAGACTCGGCCTCAAGCGCTACGCTATAAGTTGCTGCGCGCGATAAGACCACCCAGGTACTACCAACTAGGGCAAAGAGCAAAACAAATATTATAAGCGCCGTGTGTTGTTTGTTATTTTTGAGCCAGTGTTTTGCTTTGGTAATATGTTTTTTCATTGAGACATTGAGGCTTTTGCTCCTCCTACGCATTATATAGCTTTTGGTATAATATATATAAGCATAATACAAGCGTAGCGGCTTGACAATTGTAAGCGTAACCCATTAGTATAACTAAAGAGATACTATGTTAAAACACCACACGATTAAAACCGTACTTAATAATAAATTAATAATTCTGCTGGCTTTAGTAACGATTTTAGCATTAGCTATATTGCTATTGCCCGGATTATCAAAAAAATCCCACTTTACAGCACAAGTTGAAGCGGCAGTAGCTTGCCCGACTACTGCGCCGACTGGGACATCAACACTGACCGCTAATGTTGCGGCCACAGGCGATTACAGCATCTGGAGCCGGATGCAAATACCAGTATCTAACAATTCATTTTATTTAAAAATAGATACTACCTGCTACAAAATTATTGGCACAAGCTTACCTATCGGGCAGTGGGGTTGGGTTAATTTTGAGAATGGCACTACCGCAATTCGCCAAAACCTTGCAGCTGGCAACCACAGCGTTACAATCATCGGCAACGAGACTGGCGTAAAAGTTGATAGATTAATACTTAATACATCGCAGACCTGTGTGCCGACTGGCAAAGGAGATAATTGCAGTAGTAGCACAGATGACCTACCTACGGCTACTATTACATTACCAGCCAATAATGCGTCGGTTAATGGCCTGGTACCACTTAATGCTACCGCTAGTGACGATCTAGGCGTAGTTAAAGTTGAATTTTTTGTAGATGGCTCTTTGGTTGGGGCAGATACCACCAGCCCATACTCTTATAGCTGGAACTCTACCACGGTGCCTAATGGTAGCCACGCCGTACAAGCTAGGGCTACTGACACTAAGGGGCAGGTAGGCAGTAGCACTACAATTAATGTTAATGTTGCCAATGACACCACTGCGCCCACCGCCCCAGTCTTGACAGCTACAGCCACAGCTCCTAACACAGTCGCACTGAGCTGGAGCGCTTCTACTGACGCCAATGGCATAGCTAACTACTTTATAGTGCGCGGTGGTGTAACGCTTACTCAAGTAGGCGCCTCAACCCTAACCTACACCGACACTACCACAAGCGGTAGTACGACCTACTCGTATTACATAATTGCTAAGGATACCATTGGTAATCCCACCAGCTCCAACACCGCTACCGTCACCACTCCCGCAGCCCTAGACACCACTCCGCCTAGTACTCCCACAAATCTTGCGGGTTCTGCCATTAGTTCTACCCAGATTAATCTTACTTGGACTGCCTCAACTGACAATATTAAAGTAGCTGGTTACGATGTTTACCGTGGGGGCAGCAAGGTAGCTACCGTCACCACCACTAGCTTTGGGGATGCCGGGTTAACCGCTGGCACTGCTTATAGTTATTATGTTATCGCTAAAGATGCTGCCGGCAACCCATCGCCACAATCTGCAACTATTAACATTGCCACTCCACAGCCACAGGCAATTGGTAAACTTCAGGGGCGGGTTACTGATGCCAAAACCGGCAAACGCATATCTGGCGTTAAGGTTGTGCTGACATACTCTAATGGCACAAATGCAACAACCACTACTAATAGCCAAGGGTGGTACTATATGCCTAATTTGACCGCAGGTACTCATAATGTGGTATTCTCAAAAACCTCAACTAGCTATACTGCCCAGACAGTTAGTGTTACTATTAATGCCAACCTGACCACCACAAAAGATATTAGCCTAAGTTCTATTGTAGTGCCAAGTAGGAGTAAATTATGAGTCAAGAATTAAATCAAAAACAACCAACAGTACAGCCACCATTGGCGCCTAAGCCCAACAACCACAAGCTAATGCATGCTATTTTAGCTGGCACCGTAGCTTTAGTAGTAGCTACCGGCCTGATAGTATTTTTAATGAGCGACGGAGGTAAAGAAAACCAACAAACACAGGAATTACCTTCGGCTCAAGTTAGCATTACTGCCGATGGGTTTGAGCCTGCAACTGTCATGATTAAGGCTGGGGCAAGTGTAGCTTGGGTTAATATCGATAGCAATCCGCACCAAATAGCTTCCGATCCGCACCCAACCCACTCCAGCTTCCCAGATTTATATTCGCCTGAACCCCTCGGCACTGATGATGTCTATAGCATGATTTTTGAAAAAGCTGGCACCTACACCTATCATGACAATCTTAACCCTTATACTTTTAAGGGTGTAGTGATAGTAGAGTAGACTGTGGTTATAATGAGGCATAAAAAAACTAAACTTATTAATAAAGTAAAAACTTATATGAATAAAGCAAAACACTGGCTCAAAAATAACAAACAACACACGGCGCTTATAATATTTGTTTTGCTCTTTGCCCTAGTTGGTAGTACCTGGGTGGTCTTATCGCGCGCAGCAATTTATAGCGTAGCGCTTGAGGCCGAGTCTGGTACATTAGCTTCATCGGCAACTCAAATTAGCGATACGACGGCTTCTAATAATGCCGCAGTTCAATTTAGTAGCTCCATTATTAACGGTATCTTGCTTGGCTCTAATGAGCCGAACCAAGACCCCGCTCAATTAATCGCAGCCGAGACTGCACTAGGTAGGCAATTTGATGTAGTGAGAGTCTTTCATCCCAGCTGGACTACAAATTATAATTTTGCCGAGGAAATAGGCTATGCCAATAAAGGCTATGTGGTGCATACTTCATCAAAGGTTTGGGGTAGCTGGAAGCAAGTATCAGACGACCTGCGCAACCCTAGTTCTAATAGACGCTTAGAAGTTGAAAAGTTAGCCGTAGATACCCAGACAAAAATGCCAGGACCATTTTTTATTACCTTCAACCATGAGCCAGAGAACGACACTATTGACCCCCTGCAGGGTAAAAGCGAACAAGATTTTGCAGATATGTTTTGTGCTTTTAATTTTGTCTTTAAGAGTAAGGGTAATACAAAAGCTAAGTTCGCGACCGTAGCAATACCGGACTATTATCATAGCAATCAAAGCACCGGTGCAAAGTTTTATCCGGGCGACCAATGCGCGGACTGGAATGGCGTAGATGCCTATAATTTCTTCAAAAACGAGAACCCTACCTCTTGGCGCACTTGGGCGCAGGTAATCAAAAATCAAAACTCTGATGGTACTTCAAGGCCAGAGACAGGTTGGTACCAATGGGCAACTAAAGATTTTACAGGTCAGGCCTGTACGATACTCAATAACCCTACCTGCTATGGCTATGTCAAAAACTTAAACGGTACACAAGAACCAAAACAAGCTAAGGGCAAAAAACCTCTTACCGTGGCCGAATGGGGCAGCTCAGAGTATTACGCCTGTACTTCGCCAGGGTGTACGACGCCACACGCTCAGGACGCCAATAAAAAAGGCGAGTGGTATCGTCAAGCTGTCATCGACTATAAGGGCCTCCCACAGATAAAGGTCGCCGTTCATTGGGGTGACGTTAAGGTCTCTGGGCAAACAACGGGATGGCATTGTTTTGGTGTAGATCAACGTTTTAATACCACATTGCCGGCAGTAACAACTTGCTCGACAGATTTAGCCACTGTTCCAACCAGCTATACGGCACCAACCTTTACGGCTTTTAAAGCAATTGCTACCAATGATTATCTCTGGATTACCAAAAGCCTAGCAGAAGGTACGGCTTCTAGCCCAGCCGCCCAAAAACGCTTCCAGTTTATTAACGCCCAATAAGCTTATACTAGCTAAACAACTTTAGTTGGCACTCTTGACAAGGGAGTGCTAATTTTTGTACAATAGTAAACAAGTTAGCACTCTACGGTGTTGATTGCCAAGCAAGTAGCTTTACTAATAAAATGATAACTAAACGACAAAGCAATATTCTAGCTGAAATTGTTCGGCTCTATGCCGATAGTGCCGAACCTGTTAGCTCCAGAGAGCTAGCGAATTTTTTTGGTTTGAGTTCAGCCACTATTCGGGCCGAAATGTCGGCCCTAGAGGATGCTGGCTTTATATACCAACCCCATGTCTCGGCTGGCCGCGTTCCAACAGATGTAGGGTACCGTCAGTTTGTAAATGAAATCTCTAAACATTCATCACTTTCTGGCCGCAGTGCTCAAACCATCTCTAAAAGAGTTGATAGCCTCAAGGATCGCACCGACGGAGCCATCAAGATGGCTGCCGAAACCCTTAGTGACATGACCGGCAATATGGCTTTTGCAACTCTCAGCGACTCGGTTTATTTTCATGGTATGAGCCAGCTTTTTAGTCAGCCAGAATTCATGGATATTTCGCAGGTTGGTGAGGCGGCTCGGTTTTTAGATTCAATGCAAGGCTGGCTAGCTAGTGCCAACATTGACAAGATGCAAGTCTATATCGGCCAAGAAAACCCTATTGCCAAGGCCAGTGGCCTAACTATGATCATTAATCGGTTCGCAAGTCCGTACTCTGACCAAAGCTATATCGGTATCGTTGGGCCAACCCGCCAGAGCTACGAGAAGGTCCTAAACCTTGTAGATGGTACGAGCAAAGCCTTGCAGTCAGCATTTAACGAGTAAAATCATAAAACAATGAAGCAAAACATTAAACCTACTAAACCAAAGAATAATAAAAATAGCCAAAAGCCACAATACAAGCAAAGTATTGGTGAGTTAACTGACGCTTTGCAACGACTTCAGGCAGAGTTCGAAAACTATAAAAAACGCCAAACCGAAGAGCAAGTAGCTACTATGGCTCGGGCTAAGGAGCTAGTACTTAGCGAGCTGTTACCAGCACTTGATAATTTTGATTTGGCTTCAGCGCATTTGCCCAGCGAGCTCGAAGGCAATTCGTGGGCTCAAGGTATGGTTTATGTTGGGCAGCAACTGACTCAAAAGCTAGATGAGTTAGGTGTAAAAAAATTAAATCCGATTAATCAAACTTTTGACCATAATGTTCATGAAGCTATTGAGCATATCCCATCTGATAAGCCGGAGGGAATCATTGCTGAAGTGATTACGCCGGGCTATCAGATAGGAGATAGAGTCGTCCGCCCGGCTCGCGTTAAAGTAAGTGGCGGCACCGATCAAGTATTAAAAAATAATAGATTAAATAAAGGAGAATAAAGAAAATGGCTAAAATAATTGGAATCGACTTAGGAACAACTAATTCTGCTATGGCCGTCATGGAGGGCGGGGAAGCAACAATAATTGCAAATGCCGAAGGAGGCAGAACAACTCCAAGTGTTGTTGCTGTCAATAAAAATGGCGAGCGGCTAGTGGGCCAAACTGCAAAACGCCAAGCTGTCGTTAACCCCGACAACACCATATTTAGTGTCAAAAGACTTATTGGACGTACTATCGATGATGAAGAGGTGAAGCGCGATATCGACCTAATGCCATATCAGATATTAAAGGCTGAAGGGCATGTTAAGGTTAAAATAGGCGATAAGGACTACACTCCAGAAGAAGTATCGGCAATGATTTTAGCTAAGCTTAAGGCTGACGCCGAAAAGTTTCTTGGCCAGCCAGTAACGGAAGCAGTTATTACTGTGCCAGCTTACTTTAACGATGCTCAACGCCAGGCCACCAAAGATGCTGGCAAAATCGCTGGACTTGAGGTGAAGCGTATTATCAACGAGCCAACAGCCGCCGCCTTAGCTTATGGCTTAGACAAGAAAAAAGAAGAAAAAGTAGTGGTCTATGACCTTGGTGGTGGTACTTTTGATGTTTCGGTCCTAGAGCTAGGCGATGGAGTATTTGAGGTCAAAAGCACCAATGGCGATACCCATCTTGGCGGCGATGACTTTGATTTATTACTGATTAACCATTTAATTGCTGAATTCAAAAAAGATCAAGGGATTGACCTGAAGGCTGATAAAGCTGCTATGCAAAGGCTTAAAGAAGCTGCCGAAAAAGCTAAGATTGAGCTTTCTTCAACTAATGAAACGGGTGTTAATATCCCATTTATTACGGCCGATGCCGAAGGTCCAAAACATCTTGATATGACATTGTCCCGGGCTGATTTCGAAAAGCTAGTAATTGAGCTGGTTGATAAAACCCTGAAGCCTTGCGAGCTGGCATTAAAAGACGCTGGTATTAAAAAAGAAGATATTAATGAAATTATTTTAGTTGGTGGGATGACTAGGATGCCATTGGTACAAAGGAAAGTTGAAGAGTTTTTTGGTAAAAAGCCATTACAGGGCGTTAACCCCGACGAGGTGGTTGCTACTGGTGCGGCTATCCAAGGTGGTGTATTGGGTGGTGATGTCAAAGATGTTTTACTGCTAGATGTGACTCCACTTAGTCTTGGAATCGAAACTCTAGGCGGAGTTAGCACCAAGCTTATTGAGCGCAATACTACCGTACCAACTAGTAAGAGCCAGACATTTAGTACAGCTGCAGACAACCAGACTAGTGTAGAGATAAATGTTTTGCAGGGTGACCGCGAAATGTCGACTGACAATAAATCACTAGGTCGGTTCGTGTTAGATGGTATTCCATCGTCTCCTCGTGGGGTACCTCAAATTGAAGTAAGCTTTAACATTGATGCCAATGGTATTGTAAATGTTAGTGCTAAAGATAAAGCGACTAATAAGGAACAGAAAATTACTATTACCGGCGGCGGAAGCTTATCTGATGAAGAGATTAAAAAAATGCAACAAGATGCTGAAGCCCACGCCGAAGATGATAAGAAAACTAAAGCTATGGTTGAGGCTCGCAACCATGCCGACACACTTATTTATACAGCCGAAAAAACCTTAGTTGATGCTGGCGATAAGGTCAGCGACGACGACAAAAAACCAGTTGTTGAGGCTATTGCTGCGCTTAAAGAGCAAAAAGACACCCAAGATATTGAAGAACTTGGTAAATTATCCGAAGACCTTAATACTAAACTTATGAAAATAGGCGAGCAAATGTATAAGGACCAAAAGCCAGAAGATGCAACCGAAGAACCTACGAGTACCGACGGGAAGGACAGCGACGATACCGACGATAAGACCAACCCAAAAGATAAAGAAGCCGAAGAAGGTGAGGTAGTTGATGGGCCAGATAGTAAGTAGAAAGCTTAGGTAGACATTGAAAACTCCTGCCAATATCTACATAGACGGCGAAAACTTGTTTTACCAACTCGTTGATATTTTGACGCGAGAAGGCCTTATTAAGGAACGCACCGAACTCCATAAGATTGATTTAATTGCTCTTTTTTTAGCAGCCGTTAAAGACAATCAGAGGCCTGTTAATGTGCGTTATTATGGGACCAAATTGCATGTCATATCGTCTATGGGCGAAGAAGTACTGGCGCAATCAAAAAAAATGATTGAACAAAGTAGTATCTGGCGAGCCTGGCTTAAAAAGCAAAAGATTGAATTTGTGACAGCTGGTAACTTGAAAGCACGTAAGCGTGGCGAGAATATTGTATTTCAAGAAAAGGGCGTAGATGTAAGAATAGCGGTAGATATGGTACAGGCTGCCTATCAGCATCAGAGCCTCCATTTTGTAATTGTCAGCTCCGACTCCGATGTCATACCAGCACTTAGGATAGTAAAAGAGCGTGGGCACAAAATAACTTATGTTGCCTACCGCAGTAAGCTTAATAGAGCGATTGTTGCCAACGTTGATAATACTGTGACTTACAGCAAGGAAGATATTATTAGGAGCTATAATGAGGCAAATAAGTAGGTGGATAAGCGGGACTACTATCAAGTGCTTGGTATCTCAAAAGGTGCTACGCAAGACGAAATTAAAAAAGCTTTTCGTAAAAAGGCTATTGAATTGCACCCTGACCGTGGAGGTAGTGAGGCTAAATTCAAAGAAGCCAATGAGGCCTATGAGGTTTTAAAGGATACCAATAAACGCCAAACCTATGATCAATTCGGGCATTCTGCTGGTGCCGATCAGGCAGGAGGCGGGTATGGTGGTGGTAACCCTTTTGGCGGGTTTCAGGGCGGCCAAGGTTTTGACCCTAATGAAATTAGATTTGATTTTGGTGGTGGCGGCGGAATAAACGATATCTTTGATTTGTTTTTTCGAGGTCAGCAAAATCGAACACGTGATGTCGAGATAGCCATAACGATTGATTTTGTAGATGCCATCAAGGGGGCTACTAAAGAAATCAGTCTGCGTATTGCCGACCATAAATCGGGAGGTCGCAAGCAAGAAGATGTCAAAATAAAAATCCCAGCAGGGATTGATAATGGGCAGGCCATTAAGCTTGAAGGTAAAGGCGAAATCAACCAGCAGGGTATGCGCGGAGATTTGTACATCCGAGTTCAGGTCAGACCAGACAGTCGTTTTGAGCGTGATGGTAATAATATTATTTCAAAAATAAGCATTGATATGGTTGATGCAGCACTAGGCGTTGATTACTCGGTGGAGACAATCGGCGGCAAAACTACTCTCAAAATCCCCGCAGGTACTCAACCCAATAAAGTTTTCAAGCTATCTGGCAAGGGTATGCCGATAGTGAACTCTGAGAGGCACGGAGACCATATTGTAATTACCGAGATTTTGATACCCGCCAAGCTGACAGGCAAGCAGAAAGAACTCTTAGAAGAATTTAATAAGTCTAGCAAAAAGCACAAATTTTGGTAATTTTACAATACAGCTAGTAAAGTAATATACTAGTCATAAGAATAATGATATGAATTTAGGCTTTGATATAATTTTCTTTAGTACAATCGCAAGCTGCATAGTAGCTTGTTTTATGCTTGGCGAAGAAAAGGCCCAACGACTTGTGATAGGAACATTAGTTGGTATTCTGGCTGGGCTAGAACTTAGCCAGCCTATTGAAAAGTTATTGTCTCCAAGAGCTAGTTTTTTGACCCAGCCCAGTATCGCAATAATTTTGTTGGCTATTTGTGTCTTAGCCTGCGTCGCTGGCAGAAATGTCCGAGACGCTAGGTGGCCAAAAAGTAAAATTAAAGCAACAATTGCCGGGGGCCTGTCGGCCGTAGCAATACTAGGCTATGTTTTAGCTAGTCTAAGCGCCAATAGCCTTAGCTTGCTTGTTACCGACCATAACCTAGCCGCCATTGCTTATGATTTACGCTACTGGGCGCTTGCTGGCCTAATAGTTTGGTTGCTAGTTAGCTATGTGAATGTTGGCAAGGCAAAAAGATAGACGCTTCATTAAAACTTTTAGTTTATTAATTTTACTCCAACCCAGATTGATAAAAAGCTTGACTAGGGGTAGATTGAATCTGTAAAATTACTAGGTTAAATAATAAGCTATATTTTATCGTATTTATCAATTAAAATTAAAGCATAAGATAATAGAAAGCAGGCACTCATGAAAATAGTAATTCTCTCAAGGTCTAGACGTAAAAATGGCTCAGAGCGCCTCTTAGAGGCAGCCTTAGAGCGTGGACATCAAGCTAAGATTGTGGATTATACAAAGTGCTATTGTAATGTCGTAAAGAGTAAGCCCCAAGTGTACTATGCAGGCAAACCCTTAGAGGGGATTGATGCAGTAATCCCTCGTATCTCAATAGCTAGCCAGTCTTATGGTAGTGCTATTATTCGTCAGTTTGAGATGATGAATGTATTCTCTACCACCGGCTCATTGGCATTTATTAGGACTCGAGATAAGTTAAGAAGCATGCAGCTACTCGCCAGGCACGATATAGATATCCCTAAAACTGTGGTGGCAAATAGTACCGATTCTACCGATGAGGTGATTGCAATGGTGGGTGGTGCGCCACTAATTGTAAAAGTAGCGCGTGGTAGTCAGGGTATGGGGGTAATGCTAGCTGAGACTAGAAGTGCCGCCAAGGCAATTATCCAGGCATTTTATTCGCAAAAAGTGAACATCTTAATTCAGGAGTTCATCGAGGAATCAAGCGGTACAGATGTTAGGGTTTTTATAGTTGGCGGTAAAATTGTGGGCGCTATGAAACGCCAAGCTCCAGAAGGGGAGTTCCGGTCAAATATCCACTTAGGCGGGCACGGTGTACCTATTAAGCTTACTCGCCCTGAACGCCAAATGGCCCTAGAGGCGGCCAAGGCTATGAATTTAGATATAGCTGGCGTAGATTTACTACAAGCCGAAAGAGGCCCGTTAGTTATGGAAGTAAATGCGTTCCCAATGCTCGCCGCTATTGAAGAGGTAACTAAGCATAATATTGCTGGCAAAATCATTGAGTATGTTGAGGATCATGTCCCCAAGAAGCGCAAGAAAGATAAAGTTGGAGCTTGAGCACAAAACTATTGCAATAAAGCTGTTCTGTGCTATTCTTGCCTAATATTATTTAAATATTTTTGAGTTATAAATTGTGAAAGTTTTATTAATAAATAACGATACATACTATAAAAAAAGGCTTTCTAGTTTACTAAAAAGCCACACCTTGACCATTATTAAATATGATGAAGTCAAAGGCTATAACACCGACCCGTACGATGTCATTGTACTCTCTGGTGGCGGAATTTTGTTCGAGGGGCGGAAGCGCTCGCTAAAACGGTTCTCGCATCTTTATGAAGACCAAATTCAATTAGTCTTAGAATCTCATAAACCAATAGTCGGTATTTGCTTGGGCTGTCAGATTATTGGTTACGCCTATGGTGCAGAGTTACATAAACAATTTAAAAACTTACGCAAGGGCCCTTTCTCGATAGTTGCAATCCGTCGTAACAAGGTTATGGCTGGCCAAAGGGAAGCAGTGGTGTTCCAATCTAATCACTGGATTATAACTGACCTGCCAGATGATCTAATTTGTGTCGCTGCTTCTGATGAGGGCGCAGAAATTATCAGGCACAAAACCAAGCCAATATGGGGCGTGCAGTTTCATCCAGAACGAGAAAAGATAGGCGGTGAGGGCAGAAAGATATTTAACCGTATTCTAAAGCGTATTTACAATGAAGAAATCGCTAGCTAGCTACTTGCTAGCGTTGTAAAAGTTATATAGAACTTTTTCGGCTATTGCAGGATTATATTTGGGCGGCTGATGCTTATTGGCAAACCAGCTAGAGGGTACGCGGCGCTTAAGCCAGCGAGCTACGGCTAATGTCCCGTGGTGCGCTGTATATTCAGGGTGGAATTGCACGCCCCATATTGGCTTGGTTTTGTGCTCGAAGGCCTGCATATCGCCATCATTAGATTCAGCAGTCATAATTAGCTCGCTTGGCAGGTGCCTGACTGAAGAAATATGGTTTTCAAAAGCATAGAACTTTTTCGGCATACCATTAAATAGTGCTGAATTATTAGTAACCTTAATTTTTGTCCAGCCGATTTCGGGATGTTGGTAGTGTTCTATGGCGCTAAAATCAGCAAAGGACGCAATAATTGCCTGGAAGCCGAAACAAATTCCGAGCATTGGGATGCCTGCTTTTTCGGCCCGTAAAATAAAGGGGTGAAGCCTAGCATAGATCTCGCTTAATTCATTGACATTAGAGGCCGACCCAGTCAGAACTATGTGGCTATAAATACTTAGGTTTTTGGGTAAGGGCCTTTCGTTGGTATGAAATACGCTAGTTTCTGCTCTGAAATGCCGATGGAATTGGCTGCACCTACTACATTTTTTATCAATAGAGTTGTCAACGATTAAGATTTTTTTTCTGATAGGCATATTGTGTCTAGTATAGCAGAGACTTCAGCGCCAGTCTTAGTAGAGGTATCTTTGGAGGGCCCAGTGAGACTCGAACTCACGACATGCTGCTTAAAAGGCAGCCGCTCTAACCAACTGAGCTATGGGCCCTCGTCAGACAACTACTTACAATCTACGCATAATTTTATCAAATTCTGCTCCGATTTCCGTAGCTTGTCTTC